>JAKIVC010000005.1 GCA_021647245.1 Gammaproteobacteria bacterium | reverse complement strand
AAGGTCGTGAACCGCCGCATACTTGGCGATACTTTTTCCCGATGCTGCGCAGGCCCGCAGGTGATCAAGCCAGTAACGCTGGCGCTCTGTCAGTGCTGTCGTGCCTGCTTCTGCTTCATTCATTTCTCTGCTCCGTGGTGATTGAGTATCACAGGGTGGAGGGAAATGGCTCAGGTTGGTAGGGTGGGGTTGATTTGGCGCTTACGATAATTTCTGTAGCGGCTAGTGCGCCAGCGTCAGCTCTACGGGCTCTATTTTGCCATTGCGGGTATAAAAAGCAGCCATTTCCAATACGCCGGCGGTATCCAGAGAGATGATGAGTTTCATTACTTCCGGGTATTGATCTTGTGCAATGTCAGTGGCGCTGGGTTTGGGTGGGGTGGTTGGGTGGGAGTGGAATATGGCCAGTAGCTCTTCACCCTGTTTGTGCATTTTCTGTAGCGTGTTGGTCAGCTCAGTTTCATCCATTGCATAGCGGCACGGTGAGGGCTTTTCCGCGTTAGCGACGGGATAGCTGCACAGGGGCGCGCCATTTTTGCTGGAGATTATTCCACACACCGCTTGCTCCGGGTTGGCTTGTGCAAAGTGAAGTAGTTGGTTAATTAGCGGGCGTGGTAGTTCCAAAGCAGACATTTTATGACCTCTCGTTAGTTACAGACTGGGCAGGATGGGTCGCGCTGGTAACGCAGTGTGCGCCACTCCATCGTCAGGGCATCCATCAACAGTAGTTTTCCCTGCAAAGGCTCACCGATGGCTGCCAGCTGTTTGAGTGCTTCGGTGGCTTGAATGGAGCCTATTATACCTGGCAACGGGGCTAATACTCCTGTTTCTGAGCAGCGTTCAGCTTCGTGATTTTCATCATCCTGGTAGAGGCAGCGATAACAAGGGCCGCCCGGCAAAATGGTGGTTACCTGCCCCTCAAAGCGAATCACTGCGCCGGATATGAGAGGTGTTTTCTGTTTTACACAGGCGGCGTTAATGGCAAAGCGGGTTTCAAAGTTGTCACTGGCATCGATCACCAGATCGACCTCATCAATCTGCTGTATCAACTGCGATGGCGTTAAACGCTCACTCAGGGTGACTAACTTTATTTCGGGGTTTAGCTGCTGGATAGTCACGGCTGCGGAGCGGGCTTTGCCTTGGCCAATTCGCTCTGTAGTGTGGACGATTTGACGCTGTAGATTACTGAGATCCACGTGATCAAAATCATTTAGGCGCAGCTCGCCAACCCCTGCAGCTGCAAGATAGATGGCCACCGGGGAGCCGAGTCCACCCAGTCCGATAACGAGTACTTTGGCGTTGAGCAGCTTCTGTTGCCCCTGATAATCGAGCTGTGGCAGCATAATTTGTCGGCTGTAGCGGAGCAGTTGTTGGTCATTCATCGGGGGGAGGGGCACCTTGATGGGGCTGAATACGGGTATTATTTATAGTGGCGGAGATGTTCCGGTCTGTTGTCACGACAGCCATGTAGCAGGTGCTGGTAGCGGTTCATAAAGACCATTTTTGTATCGACGGCGCTGTTGTTGCTGATGCCGAGGTTGTCTCGTTGTACTTGTTCGGTGTAGTAGTAAAGTGCATGGCTTAGTTTGTAGAGCAGCCCGGTTTCCAGGTGATAGCCCAGCTCTTCGAGTAGTAGCTCAATCACCTCCAGGGTGATGTGGCGCAGGTCGTAGCGAATGCTGAGGGTGCGGGGTGCGATGCACTCACACTGCTCTATTTCGGCGATGTGACTAAGGAGCTGTTGTGCACTTCCGCACTGGTCTGGGTCGGGGTGAAATTCAAAAAATTTGATTTCACGCTGTTTGTGCAGCTCTTGCGCTTGTTCGTGGTCTATCACCATTTTTCGATTGCCTCATATCTGCCCGCATGCAACCCGATCATTGCCACCGTAATCGATGTGACCTTGTACCCTACGGTACCCTTGTTGGCGCATTATTTCTAGGATTTCAGCTGATTGTTGGTAGCCATGCTCGAGTAACAGCCAGCCATCGGGTTGTAACGGCTGTCGGCTACTCTTGATCAATAGGCGAATATCATCCAAGCCATCCGTGCCAGAGCTGAGTGCTATCTTTGGCTCAAAGCGGAGGTCACCCTGTTCAAGGTGCTGGTCATTATTTTCTATATATGGCGGATTAGAGACCACCATGTTGAGGCTTTTTTGTTGTAAAGATGCTAACCAGTCTCCTTGCAAAAAGGTGACGTTAGGGATGGCGAGTTGTGTGGCATTTTGCCGGGCAACGGCTAGGGCATCTGCTGAAATGTCGACGGCATAGAGCTGGCAGCGGGGGCGTTCGCTGGCGATGGCCAAGGCGATGGCACCTGATCCGGTACCTAGGTCAGCAATCTGCCACTGGGCATTGTTTGGGATGCGTTCGAGTGCCTGTTCAACTAACAGCTCGGTGTCAGGTCGTGGGATTAAGGTGGCGGGTGTGACTCGCAGGTCAAGTGACCAGAATTCGCGGTGGCCAGCAATGTAGGCAATCGGTTCGCCGTTAACACGCCGCTGCAACAGCGCTTTAAAAGCTTGTTGCTGCGCGCTGCTGAGTCTCTTTTCTGGCCAAGCGATGAGGTGACTTGGGCTTTTTTTCAGCAGATGGCAGAGCAGCGCTTCGGCATCAACTCGGGGGCTGGTGCTATTTGAAGTGCTGAGCTGTTGTGTGGCCTGTTGCAGGGCTTGCTGGAGGGTATCCATGAGGGTTAGGGTTTATTCGCCAAGCTCTGCGAGTAGCTCAGCCTGATGCTCATTGATGAGTGGACCAATGACCTGCCCCAGCCCACCATTCATGATTTCATCAAGCTTATAGAGTGTCAGGTTGATGCGGTGGTCGGTGACGCGCCCTTGCGGGTAGTTGTAGGTGCGAATGCGCTCAGATCGGTCACCACTGCCCACCTGTAGTTTGCGGCTCTCTGACTGTGCGGCGTGCGCCTTCTCTTTTTCGACCGCAAGCATCCGGGCTTGTAGTACAGACATGGCGCGGGCACGGTTTTTATGTTGCGAGCGTTCATCCTGGCACTCCACAACGGTGCCAGTTGGTAGGTGGGTAATGCGGATCGCTGAGTCTGTTTTGTTGACGTGTTGCCCACCCGCACCTGAGGCGCGGAAGGTATCCACTTTTAAATCTGCTGGATTGATTTCGATAGCATTTATCTCATCCACTTCCGGCATAATGGCCACGGTGCAGGCGGAGGTGTGGATGCGTCCTTGTGACTCGGTATCGGGTACACGCTGTACACGGTGAGCACCTGATTCAAACTTCAGCTTTGAGTAGGCACCCTGGCCGATGATTTTGGCGATAATCTCGCGATAGCCACCGTGTTCACCTTCATTTTGGTTCATAATTTCAACGCGCCAGCCAACATTCTCAGCATAGCGTGTGTACATACGAAACAGGTCACCTGAGAAGATTGCCGCCTCATCACCACCGGTGCCCGCACGGATTTCAAGAAAAATATTGCTGTTGTCACTGGGGTCTGTGGGTAGTAGCAAAACTTGCAACTCGTGTTGCAGCTGCTCCTTGGCTTTTTCACCCTCTTTTAACTCATCCGAGGCCATTTCGCGTATATCTGCATCATCATCTTTGAGCATTTGCTTGGCGGATTCAATGTCATTCAGCACACGGTTGTAGCGCTGAAATACGTCGATGACCGGCTCCAGCTGAGCATACTCTTGGGAGAGTGTACGAAAGCGGTTTTGGTTACCAATAACGTCAGGGTCAGAGAGTAGTGCACCCACCTCTTCAAGGCGTTCGGCGAGGTGTTCGAGTTTGTTATAAATGGATGTTTTCACGGTACAACTACTTGGTTGGAGTTTTGAGTTCGAACAATGTTCGCGCTGCGTTTAGAAGCTCTGCATTGCCATCATGGCTGGCTTGGCGAATTTGACAAGAGGGCGCATGAATCAGTTTGTTGGTCAGGCCGTGCGCCAGCTGCTTGATCACCTGTTGGGCATCGGAGCCATTTTTCAATTTAGCGACGGCTTTTTCTAATTCACCCTGCTGAATAGCTATAGAGCACTCACGAAATTCACGAAGGGTGGAGATGGAGTCTAGCGAGCGCAGCCAGCCCATAAAGTGGCTCACCTGTACGTCGATGATCTCCTCAGCCTGTTGGGCCGCCTCTTTGCGGCTTTTTAAACCCTCTTGAATAATCTCTTGAAGATCATCTACCGTGTAGAGGTAAACATCTTCCAGCTCACCGACTTGGCCTTCAATGTCGCGGGGTACTGCGATGTCGACCATCAGCATCGGTTTGCGTTTACGGATTTTGATGGCGCTCTCCACTGCGCCCTTGCCGAGAATGGGCAGCGGGCTGGCGGTGGAGGAGATAATAATGTCGGCTTCAGCTAAGTGGGCAGGGATCTCTTCCAACGCAATGGCGTAGCCATCAAACTCTTGAGCAATGGTGTGAGCCCGTTCAACGGTGCGGTTAGCGACAATAATGCGCCCAAGGCCATTCTCTTTTAGGTGGCGGGCGACCAGCTCGATGGTTTCACCGGCTCCAATCACCATAGCGGTATGTTTTTCAAAATTACTAAAAATCTGTTTGGCTAAACTGACAGCAGCAAAAGCGACTGAGACGGGGCTGGAGCCGATAGCGGTATCGGTACGCACCTGCTTGGCAACGTTAAAGGTGTGCTGAAACAGGCGGTTCAGTAAACGTGCTGTGGTGTTGCACTCGCTGGCTTTGCTGAAGGTGTCTTTTATCTGCCCTAAAATTTGTGGCTCACCCAGTACCAGTGAATCGAGGCCGCTAGCGACTCTGAGCAGGTGGCGTACTGCCTCCTCATTGTGGTGCATGTAGGTGTGGCTGTCTATTTGGCCTGCCTCCAGTCCATGGAAATTAGTCAGCCAGGCGATCAGTTGTTCATCGTCGAACTGCTCTAGGCCACAGTAGATCTCTGTGCGGTTGCAGGTGGACAGAATGGCCGCCTCATTGACTGCGGGGCAGGCAACAAGGTCTTTAAGCGCCGCGTCGATATGTTCCGCAGAAAAGGCAACTTTTTCGCGAATATCGACAGGCGCTGTTTTATGGTTGATACCAAAGGCTACGATCGGCATAGATATTTATAGATACAGTATGATGAATTATAAAAAAGTACAGGGATTGTAATGGTATGGGGGTTTAATACAAGGCTCAGGGTATAATTATGTGTTTTTACTTGGGGTAACGGGTATATTTGCAGCACTATCGCCGCAATTGAATGTCTATTAAACCAGTTTTAGTGTAATCCGGTGACTTTGGAGTGATTGTTAATGAATAGAGTGTTGTTGCAGGCGGGTATTACCCTGACGATTTTGCTGCTCAGCGGTTGTGCAACCGTTAGCGAGCCGGAGCGGCCAACGGTTGCACCTGGCAAGGCAGAAAATATGCAGCAACAGCCACTCCCTCATCCTATTGAATCAACAGAGCAGCAAACAGAGCCAGCATCGGCTTCATTTCCTCCGGGCCTCCTGCTCCGTTTGATGACGGCTGAAATTGCAGCGCAACGTGGTGATGCCAGTTTGGCGGCCCGTGAATATATGGATGCTGCCTTGGTCACCCGCGATTTAAAGGTTGTTGAGCAAGCGATGCGCTATGCGGCGCTCGATAGCGAGGTTGATATGAAAGAGGTGAGTAAGCTCGCCTCACTTTGGGTGGCGTTAGCACCTGATCTATCAACATCCCATCAGGCGCTGGCAATGGTGCAGCTCCAGCGCGGCGATAAGGAGACCGCACTTGAGCAGCTGGAGTACCTGCTGACCAACTTTGACGAATTTGATTTTAAGGTGATTATCAGGCTGCTTTCTCGGCAAAAAAATCAGGCACTGGCACTGGAGGTCATTGAAGAACTCGCCAGAGTGCGGCCTGATAATGCTGAAGCACACTTCGCCCACGCTCACCTTGCGGCACGTTTTGGTCAGCCTGAGGCTGCGTTGCCAGCCAGTCAGCGAGCCATAGCGCTACGCCCCGATTGGCGCAATGCCATTATGTTGCAGGCCCGTCTGTTGTCCACATTGGGCAGAGGGCAAGAGGGTGCCGATTTATTGGAAGGCTACTTATCGGGTGAAATGAGTGATGACCTCGAAATGAGAAAGCTGCTTGCACGCCTGTTATTGCGCAGTAACAAAGTTGAACCGGCTTGGGGGCAATATGAAATTATTTTGCAACAGCAGCCAAATGATGATGCCAGTCGCTACCTTTACGCGGTTTCATCCATAGAGCTGGGGAAAAAGCGCTTAGCCACAGAACAGCTGACTGAATTAGCCAAACGAGGTTTGCATCAAGATGATGCACGCTTTCAGTTGGGCCGTGTATCCGAGATTGATAAGCAGCCCGCTGTGGCAATCGAGTGGTATCGAAGTGTGGCAGGCGGGCAGTTTGTACTCCCTGCGCGTTTAAGGGAGGCGACGCTGTTGGCGCAACAGGGTGACTATGATGCCGCCTTTGGTGTGATGGCGGCACTGGAAGGCAAAGATGAGCAGCAGCGGCTAAATATTATATTGATAACAGGTGACATTCTATATCGAGCCAAACGCGATCAACAGGCAATCAAACTCTATGACGAGGCACTACAACAGCGCCCCAACTCCATTCCGCTACTCTACTCCCGTGCCATGGTGCTGGATAGATTAGGGGATATGGTGGCATCGGAGCATGCGCTACGCAAAATTCTGGAGCTGGAAAAAGATAACGTAGATGCACTCAATGCGCTGGGCTATAACTTGGCAAATCGGGGTGTTCAGCTGGCGGAGGCTGAGGACTATTTGCAACGAGCAATGACACTGCACCCCGGCAATAGCGCCATCACGGATAGCATCGGCTGGCTCTATTATCGCTTGGGCGAACATGAAAAAGCGCTTGCTTACCTGCGCGAAGCATTGCAAATAGCAGGCTACGATGCTGAGATTGCAGCCCACCTTGGCGAGGTGTTGTGGGTGCTGGGGCGGCATGAGCGCGCACGCCATGTGTGGCAAAAAGCGCAGGAGCGCAGCCCGGATCATCCGGTGTTGACAGAAACCATCGAGCGCCTGGATAAATGAAGTGTGCCACACTGGCCGTGGTGTTGAGCGTATTAATGCTCAGTGGTTGCGCTTCAGTACCCTCGCATACACCGCAGTTACTTGACTGGCAACAGCGGGAGGCAAGACTTCAGCAGCTTACTGAGTGGCGACTGGAGGGGCGTTTTGCAATTAAAACGGCCAGTGACTCATGGAGTGGTTCGTTGTATTGGCAGCAGCGAGATAAAGCGTACGATATTAACCTCAGTGGGCCATTTGGTCAGGGGGCGGTTCGTTTAACGGGTGACCCATATCGTGTTGTGCTCAACACTTCTGAGGGCGAACTTGTTGGCCATGAAGGGCCGGAGCAACTAATGTATGAGGCACTGGGCTGGCGGATACCTATCTCCAGCCTGCAATACTGGGCGGTGGGTCACCCCGACCCGGCTAAA
Source organism: Gammaproteobacteria bacterium (assembly GCA_021647245.1). NCBI lineage: Bacteria > Pseudomonadati > Pseudomonadota > Gammaproteobacteria > Gammaproteobacteria bacterium. The sequence goes on along the minus strand of JAKIVC010000005.1, from coordinate 78,727 downwards.
TCTCCACCACTGGTTACACTGGATGAGTTCGAACGTATTGCCTCACTGCAACAAGGTGAGTGGCATGTCAGCTACCCGCGTTATCGATTGTTTCAGCAGATTGAACTGCCCGGTAAAATCGTCATAAAAAACCAGCAGTTGAGGGTGAGGTTGGTGATAGATCATTGGCTTCAGCCTGAAGAGTAGATAAAAACTGACTATTGGAAGCCCCTCGTAATTCATAAATGCACTCCTCGGCTTGAAAGCTGTCGTTTTTGCGTTGCAACTCTTCGCAATAGCCTGGTCACAAGGCAAACTAAACGTGCTCAAGAGGGCGTATTCTGGGGTATTAGGTGCGATTTTCGCCTTCAATCGACAAGTTTCGAATCTCAAGCTGACGTGCTTAGAATTAACAGAGGTCTTTTAATGAATACTGAAAGCTGGCCTGCACCGGCCAAATTAAACCTCTTTTTGCACATCACGGGCCGTCGTGCGGACGGCTACCATGAGCTGCAAACGCTGTTTCAGTTTCTCGACTACGGTGATGAGCTTTGCTTTGAGCTGCGGGATGATGGTGAAATTCATCGCGCCACTGAGCTTGATGGCATTGCTGAGGCGGATGACCTAGTGGTAAAAGCAGCAACACTTTTGCAGCAACACACGCGCTGTGGAGTGGGGGTGGATATTCGTATTGATAAAAAGCTGCCGATGGGCGGTGGTCTTGGCGGTGGCAGTTCGGATGCGGCAACCACACTGGTCGCATTAAACCACCTGTGGGGTTTAGGCCTGAGTGCGGATGAGCTGGCGAAACTGGGTATGCAGCTGGGAGCTGATGTGCCGGTCTTTGTGCATGGCTGGGCTGCCTGGGCAGAAGGTGTTGGCGAGAAGTTGACCCCGGTACAACCCGAGGAGCCTTGGTACTTGGTGCTGATCCCGGCTTGCCACGTCTCAACCGCTGAAATTTTTAATGATTTTGAGTTGACAAGAGAGTGTGCTTCTATCAAAATGCGCGACTTCTTAGGGGGCAATAGCAGTAATGTCTGTGAGCCAGTGGTTAGCAAACGCTATCCTGAGGTGCGGAAATCCATTGAGTGGCTTTCCAAATATGCACCCACTAAGATGACCGGCACGGGTGCCTGTGTTTTTGCAAGTTTTGCCCAGGAAGTGGATGCACAGAGTGTGCTTAAAAAACTTCCTGAAAATTGGCAAGGCTTTGTTGCAAGGGGGATGAATTCTTCCCCGTTATGGTTTAAAATGCAACGCATCCGATCAGTAGCGGGTCATTAATCAATTATTGGGCTATCGCCAAGCGGTAAGGCACTGGGTTTTGATCCCAGCATCCCCAGGTTCGAATCCTGGTAGCCCAGCCATATTCTTGTGTTCCACTTGAGGAAACAGCAGTGTCAGACAAGCAGATGATTGTCTTTGGTGGAAATGCAAACCCACAATTGACTGATGCTGTCGTCAAACATCTTGGCCTTCCAGCGGGCAAGGCATCAGTCGGGCAGTTCAGCGATGGCGAAGTGATGGTGGAAATCATCGATAACGTCCGCGGAAAAGATGTTTTCATCATTCAGCCCACCTGTGTGCCGACCAACGATAACCTGATGGAGCTTTTGGTTATTGCAGATGCGGTTCGCCGCGCCTCAGCTTATCGAGTCACCGCTGTCATTCCCTATTTTGGTTATTCGCGCCAAGATCGCCGGCCACGCTCTGCTCGTGTGCCGATTACCGCAAAATTAATCGCCAATATGATACAAGCTGCCGGTGTTGATCGTGTATTGACGATTGATGTACACGCAGATCAAATACAGGGCTTCTTTGATGTGCCGGTGGATAATATTTACGCCTCACCCATTCTACTGAGCGATATCTGGCGTCAAAATTATGAAAACATTGTGGTAGTCTCTCCCGATGTCGGTGGTGTCGTACGTGCCCGTGCCATGGCCAAGTTATTGGATGATTCTGACTTGGCGATTATCGATAAGCGCCGCCCAAAACCCAATGAAGCCAAAATAATGAACATCATTGGTGAAGTGACGGGCCGTACCTGTATATTGGTTGATGATCTGGTCGATACAGCGGGTACCTTGTGCCAGGCTGCCAACGCATTGAAAGAGCGCGGCGCAACACGGGTTATCGCCTACGTGACTCACCCGGTACTTTCGGGGCCAGCGATTCAGAACATTGAAAACTCTATGCTGGATGAGCTGGTGGTAACCGATACCATTCCACTCAATGCTGCAGCGGTCAAGTGTGACCGGGTTCGTCAATTGAGTATTTCAGAGCTACTGGCAGAGACCATTCGCCGCATCAGTTTTGAAGAGTCGGTCAGTTCACTTTTTATGGATTAGTCCGCAGGATTGTGGTAAAAAGGCTCTCCCCAGAAATGGGGAGGGTCTTTTTCTGTTTTTGAGCCTCTTTTTTAAACACCCACTCTGGTCGCGGATCGGGTGTAACCAGCATGGTTTTAGCCATGCACTTTAATCTAACGATGGAGTTTACATCAAATGAGTACAGTTGATTTTTCACTGAATGCCACACTGCGTACCGACCTGGGGAAAGGAGCGAGCCGCCGCCTGCGTCGTACAAATCTAGTGCCTGGCATTATCTATGGTGGCAAAGAAGAGCCTACCTCCATCAGCGTTCTACACAATGAGCTGGCCCGTAAATTACAGGATGAGGCATTCTATTCACATATCCTGACAATCAATGTTGAGGGTAAAGAGTGTAAAGCGGTACTGAAAGACCTGCACCGTCATCCTGCCCGTGATGTGATCCTGCATTTGGATCTACAGCGTGTGAGCGACAACGAAGTGATTCACATGCAGGTGCCGATCCACTTCATCAATGAAGAGAGTGCGCCGGGTGTTAAAGAGGGTGGCCAGGTGGTACACGCCAGCACCAGTTTGAATATTGCCTGCCAGGCAAAATTATTGCCTGAATATATCGAAGTTGACGTCTCTTCTCTTGAGGTGGGTGCTTCTATTCACCTTTCAGAGGTTAACTTGCCAGAAGGTGTTTCACTGGTTGAACTGAGCCACGGCGAAGGCCATGATCAGTCAATCGTTAGCATCAAGGCTAAAGGCGGCGCGTCAGAAGAGGAAGAGGATGCAGACGCTGCTGAAGGTGAGGCTGAGGCACCAGCCGCTGAGTAACTGACCTCGATTCAATACTCTCCACATTAAAAACCGACATTATGGCACAGATCAATCTTATTGCAGGCTTGGGTAACCCGGGCAGCCAATATGAAATGACACGCCACAATGTCGGTTTTTGGTTTGTAAACCAGTTGGCACGGAGTAAAGGCGTACCCTTTAAACATGAAAGAAAATTTCATGGTGAAGTCGCCAAGGTTAAAATAGAGGGCCAGGATGTCTGGTTGATCAAACCCCTCACTTATATGAATAGAAGTGGTCAGTCGGTTGCCGCTCTGGCTCACTTCTACAAAATCCCCCCCGAAAATGTTTTGGTTGTCCATGATGAACTGGATATACCAACAGGCTCGATTCGCCTGAAAAAAGGGGGCGGTCATGGTGGCCATAATGGCCTGCGTGACATCATTGCCCAGCTGGGCAGTAAAGAGTTTATGCGCCTGCGCCTGGGGATCGATCACCCGGGGCATAGCCGCGAAGTAAGCCACTACGTTTTATCTAAACCAAAGCCTGATGAGGCGCGTTTGATGGAGTATGCCATCGACGAAGTTTTGTGCCAATTACAGCTGATTATTTCAGGTGAAATGGGCAAAGCAATGAACCACCTCCACAGCTATAAACCTTAAAAGCGAGAGCCATACCATGGGAATCAAATGCGGAATTGTTGGCCTGCCCAATGTAGGAAAATCAACACTATTCAATGCATTGACCAGTGCAGAAATTGAAGCGGCAAATTACCCGTTCTGCACCATCGATCCTAACGTGGGCATTGTTCCAGTGCCTGATATTCGAGAGCGAAAACTGGCAGAGCTTGTTAAGCCCGAGCGCGTCCTATCGACCATGGTAGAGTTTGTAGATATTGCAGGTTTAGTGGAGGGTGCCTCTAAGGGCGAGGGGTTGGGTAATAAGTTTCTGGCTAACATCCGCGAAACCGATGCCATTGTCCATGTTGTCCGCTGTTTTAATGATGACAATGTGGTACATGTTGCAGGGAAAGTTGACCCGCTGAGTGATATAGAAATCATCAATACGGAGCTGGCGCTGGCGGACATGGATACCGTAGATAAGGCTATTTTACGCGCCACCAAGACCGCCAGAAGTGGTGACAAAGAGGCGAAAGCGCAGCTGGTTGTTTTTGAGAAGGTAAAGGAGCAGCTGGATGAGGGGCACCTAGTGCGCCTACTGCCGCTTGAGCCTGAAGAGAAGCTACTGTTACGGGACCTTCACCTGCTGACAATCAAACCCACAATGTATATCGCCAATGTGACAGATGATGGTTTTGAGAATAATCCACTGCTGGATAGCGTGACAGCGCTTGCGCAAGAAGAGGGGGCGGTGGTGGTGGCGGTTTGTGCCGCGATAGAAGCCGAGCTCTCACAGTTAGAAGACGATGATAAAAAAGAGTTCCTAGATGACTTAGGTATTGAAGAGCCAGGGCTGGATCGTGTCATCCATGCGGCATATGGCTTGCTGGGCTTGCAGACCTACTTCACTGCGGGTGTCAAAGAGGTGCGTGCCTGGACCGTAAAAGTGGGTGCCACGGCTCCCCAGGCCGCTGGGGTTATCCACACGGACTTTGAAAAGGGCTTCATTCGTGCCGAAGTGACTGCCTATGATGACTTCATTCATTTTAACGGTGAAGCAGGTGCCAAGGAGGCCGGTAAGCTGCGCCTAGAGGGTAAAGAGTACATTGTACAAGATGGCGATGTGATGCACTTTCGCTTTAATGTTTAAAAATTATCGATTTTGTTCTGTTAGGCATTGACATAACCACTCGATAAATAGAGAATACGCGCTTCTTGAAACGGCTATATAGCTCAGCTGGTTAGAGCACATCACTCATAATGATGGGGTCCCTAGTTCGAATCTAGGTATAGCCACCATATATTTTTGCAGGGTAATTCTTCGGCAGTGTGTAAAACGGCTGCTACCACCCTCAATACACCTCCCCCGCCGACCTCACCCCTCTCACTGTCTCAAGCGATCAAAAGCTTGGCTCGGGTGGTGTGATTTTTTTGTTTTATTCTCCCTAGACTTTATGTATTTACTCGCCAACAATCCATATTATGGATAATTAAGCTGGTGGCGAGTTAATACATAAAGTCTAGCAACCCCTTATTTCTCCATAAATATAGTGGAAATCGACTTTCCACTTGATGGTTGCCTCCCCCTGTATGCTTTCGGCTGATAAGTTACTCCTTTGTTTTTTATTTTGGATAACCAGTTGAATAGATAGAACTAATTCAAGGTGGCATAGGATTTGCTCTACCCGATAGGCAAGATGTCGAGATAAAACCTCATAATAAACGCATCTGTGCCATATCGAATTGGAGGATACCGGCAATGATCGAGACCTTTTACGACGTTATGCGCCGTCAAGGCATTACACGTCGAAGTTTTTTAAAGTATTGCAGCTTGACGGCCGCAGCGATGGGACTCGGGCCATCCTTTGCACCGAAAATTGCCCATGCCATGGAGACCAAGCCGCGTATTCCAGTGCTCTGGCTGCATGGTCTGGAGTGCACTTGCTGCTCTGAATCCTTTATACGTTCAGCTCATCCACTGGCTAAAGATGTCATCCTTTCGATGATCTCACTGGATTACGATAGCCTTATCATGGCCGCAGCAGGCCATCAGGCAGAGTCGATTATTGATGAAATCATCGAAAAATATAAGGGCAATTATATTCTCGCCTGTGAGGGGAACCCTGGGCTAGATCAGGGTAAAACCGGTGGCATGTCATGCATTGTGGGTGGCAAGCCTTTTACTGATCAGCTACTTCGCGTGGCCAAGGATGCCAAAGCGATCATCTCCTGGGGCTCTTGTGCATCCTGGGGCTGCGTACAGGCGGCCAAACCAAATCCAACAGGTGCTACGCCGATCCATAAAGTCCCGGGTATTGGAAATGCTCCCATCATCAAGGTGCCCGGCTGCCCGCCTATTGCTGAGGTGATGACCGGCGTGGTGACTTACATGCTGACCTTTGACCGCCTACCTACTCTGGATCGGCAAGGGCGACCCTTGATGTTCTATAGCCAACGTATTCATGATAAGTGCTACCGACGCTCTCACTTCGATGCAGGGCAGTTTGTTGAAAAATTTGATGATGAAGCGGCACGCAAGGGTTACTGCCTTTACAAGATGGGTTGTAAAGGACCTACCACTTATAACGCCTGCTCTACGATTCGCTGGAATGGCGGCTTATCCTTTCCTATACAGGCCGGTCACCCTTGTATTGGCTGCTCCGAAGATGGCTTTTGGGATAAAGGCAGTTTTTATGATCGTATGACGAGTATTGACCATTTTGGTATTGAAGCAAACGCTGACAAAGTGGGTATTGCGGCCACAGCAGCGGTGGGTGTGGGTGTGGCAGCACATGCGGCGGCCTCTGCAGTTAAACGAGCCCAGCAGAAGGGAGACCAGGAATAATGAGCATCAAGACAACACCTAACGGCTACACCCTGAACAACTCGGGACAACGGGTGGTGATTGATCCGGTAACCCGTATCGAAGGGCACATGCGAGCTGAGGTCAATATCGATAAAAACAATATCATCACCAACGCGGTTTCCAGCGGTACCATTTGGCGTGGGCTAGAGGTTATTCTCAAGGGGCGCGACCCACGCGATGCCTGGGCATTTGTACAGCGTATTTGTGGGGTCTGCACGGGTACTCATGCATTGACCTCGGTTCGCTCTGTGGAAGATGCGTTGGGCATTAATATCCCGGAAAATGCCAACAGTATTCGCAATATCATGCAGCTCTCGTTGCAGGTTCACGACCATCTGGTGCACTTCTATCACCTGCATGCACTGGACTGGGTTAATCCGGTCAATGCGTTGAAAGCTGACCCCAGAGCAACCTCTGTACTTCAACAGAAAACCTCACCCAGTCACCCAAATTCATCACCTGGTTACTTTCGGGATGTGCAGAATCGCCTGAAAAAATTTATCGAATCCGGGCAGTTGGGGCCATTTAAAAATGGATACTGGAGTAACCCTGCCTACCTGCTTTCACCCGAAGCTGATCTCATGGCAGTCACCCACTATCTGGAAGCGTTAGATTTTCAGAAAGAGATCATGAAAACGCGCACTATTTTTGGCGGCAAGGATACACACCCCAACTGGACCGTTGGCGGCGTACCCTGTCCGATCAATATGGATGGTGTGGGTGGTGTAGGTGGTCTCAATATGGTGAACATGAATCAGGTGCATCAGATTCTGCAAGAGACTAAAACCTTTGTTGAAAATGTCTATATACCGGACATTATCGCCATCGCTAAGGTTTACAAAGGGTGGACTTATGGTGGCGGCCTCTCTAGCCAAAATGTGCTCGCCTACGGTGATATCCCAGATAAGGCAAACGACTATTCAGCATCAAATCTGATGATGCCACGGGGTGCTATTATCAATGGAAAGTTTAACGAAGTTCATGAGGTGGACCTGCGAGACCCTGAGGAGATTCAAGAGTTTGTACCTCACTCTTGGTATAAATATCCCAACGGGGCCAAGGGGTTGCACCCGTGGGACGGGGTGACCGATCCTGATTTTGACGTCAGTAGCGCGAAAGGTAGCAAACAAAATATTGAAGAGTTGGATGAGAATGCCAGCTACTCTTGGATCAAAGCTCCCCGTTGGCGTGGTCACGCTATGGAGGTGGGGCCGCTTGCACGCTATGTTATCGGCTATGCGCAAGGGCATGAGTATTGGACTGAACAAGTCGACAAGGTACTCAAGGATTTGGATGTGCCAATGGAGGCACTCTTTTCCACTCTTGGCCGCACCGCTACTCGCGCATTGGAATCCCAATGGGCCGCCGATCAGCAGCTCTATTTCTTTGATAAACTGATGACGAATATCAAGAACGGTGATTCATCTACCCACAATGGAGAGCTTTGGGATCCCGCTGATTGGCCAAGTGAGGCCAAGGGTGTCGGTTTTACCGAGGCTCCACGCGGTGCGTTGGGTCACTGGATTCGCATCAAAGATACTAAAATCGAAAACTACCAATGCGTGGTGCCGACAACCTGGAACGGCTCCCCCCGTGATGAAGAGGGTAACATCGGTGCTTTTGAGGCATCACTCATGCATACCAAGGTGGAACGAGCAGAAGAGCCGGTTGAAATTCTGCGTACACTCCACAGCTTTGACCCTTGTCTTGCCTGCTCAACGCATGTAATGACAGAAGAGGGTGAAGAGTTAACAACGGTTACCACGAGTCCGGTGGGTTCATAGGCTTTGAGGAGTTTATAGAAATGAAAAAAGATTTGATGCGAATTGTCGCCGCTATTAGCGTGTTTTTTATCCCTGGTCTGGCCGTAGCCCACACCGGTAGCCATGAAGTTTCAGGGTTGATAAGTGGCATTTTACACCCATTGACGGGGCTGGATCACCTGATCGTAATATTGGCAATAGGGCTTTGGTTGGGTGCCCGTGTTGGTAGTCAGGTACCCTTGATGATGGCTGTTTTTCTGGCATTTCTTGGGCTGGGGGCAGTGATGGGTGCGAGTGGGTTTGTTTTGCCGAGCCTTGAAACCGGTATTGCAGTTTCTGTATTGGTTGCTGGGTTGTTAGTGGCGACACTGGCTCGCTTGCCAGTGATTGTCTCGGCATCACTTTTGGCTCTCTTTGCGCTATTTCATGGCACTGCACATGGTGCCGAAATGCCTGTGGCGATAACGCCACTGTTATATGGTGCTGGACTGCTGATTTCCACGGTGGTATTGCAGCTGGGGGCGGTTTGGTTTGGACGAATGGCTCAAAGCGTCCGAGCTGAGTGGCTGCTGCGAATGGCCGGTGTGCTGGGTGGTGTATTTGGTGCCTGGTTGTTACTGAGTGTGTAACTGAGAGCAGTAAAATGGAGAACATACGATGACAACCAAGCCCCATGCAGAACATCTAGAACCTGCAGTGTATGTTTATGAAGCGCCACTACGCTTATGGCACTGGATAAATGCCCTCAGTGTTACGGTGCTGGCACTTACTGGCTGGTTTATCGCCAGTCCGCTGCCGAGCATGCCCGGTGAAGCCATCGATAACTACGTTATGGGCTACATTCGCTTTGCTCATTTTGCTGCGGCCTATATTTTTGCAGTTGGTTTTTTGTTTCGTATCTATTGGGCCTTTGTGGGTAATCATCATGCACGCCAGATCTTCCTTCCCTCTATTTTCAATAAAGAGTGGTGGTGTGGTGTCTTACATGAGCTGAAATGGTACTTGTTCATGACCAAAGAGCCACGCAAATACCTAGGGCATAACCCGATGGCCACTCTGGCGATGCACCTTATGTTAGTTTGGGGGACGCTGTTTCTCATTGTTACCGGCTTTGCTCTCTACGGTGAAGGCACCGGCATGGGTAGCTGGCAATATACTCTGTTCAGCTCGTGGGTGATTCCGCTCTTTGGTCAGAGTCAGGATGTGCATACTTGGCATCATCTGGGAATGTGGTACATCGTGATTTTTGCGATCATTCATATATATGTGGCAATTCGTGAAGATATCATGTCGCGTCAGAGTATGATCAGTACCATGATCAGTGGCTGGCGCATGTTTAAGGATGTCCGGGATACGGAAGATAAGCGCTAATAACAGCTCTCTACGGATAGCCAGTACACTACCTAATGAAGTTCCAGTGAGAAGTCGGCTATGAAAGAGTCATCATGCACATGGTTGAACCTGCCCAGCTTGGGGTTGTCGATCCGTATGTTATTTACCGGATTTTTGTTGGCAGCGGGGTTTGGGCTGTTAATGGCCGGTGGGCAAATTTTACTGACACACGGTATGGCTGACGGCAAGCTGGGGCTATCCGTTGATGATATCGTCTACAGTTACTACGGCAATCGTAATAACAGCCGGTTAGAGGCAAAGCTAAACGGATCGATGAAAGATATGGCCTCACCCGAGGTGCGCCTTGAGTTGATTAAGTGGGCCCGAAATGGTGCACCTGTGGCGGGTTGGGATAGTCATATTGGATCACTGATGCAAGCAAACTGTGTTCAATGCCACAGTGCCGTGCCAGGGCTGCCCAATTTTACCCGGTTAGACGCGGCACAAGAGGTGGCCAAGGTCGATGAGGGCGCCGATATCAGCTCTCTAACACGCGTCTCGCATATCCATCTATTTGGCATCTCTTTTATCTTTTTCTTTGTAGGATTAATCTTCAGCTTGAGCGTGGGCATTCCAAGGTGGTTGAAGGTGACAGTCATATTGACCCCTTTTGCCTTTCTCATTCTTGACGTAATCTCTTGGTGGTTAACCAAATTTACCCCAGGTTTTGCCTGGCTAACAATCATTGGTGGCTTTGGCTATACGGCAGCGTCTGGGTATATGTGGGTGGTTTCTCTGTATCAGATGTGGGTTTTACCAAGAAATGGGAAGAGCTATCAGCTCAATGCGTGGCGGGACTAGGCAGACATGACATGAAAAATATAATGGCTCGATATCTGTTAGTAGAGTCGTTGTGGGAGAGATACTTTGGAAGCAGCAGGTTCGGTTTTAATTCTCGGAATAGGTAACCTTCTTTGGGCCGATGAAGGCTTTGGTGTGCGTGCAGTAGAAACGTTGCATCGTGACTATGGATTTGCGGCTAATGTGACTTTGATGGATGGTGGCACCCAGGGAACCTACCTTCTTCAACATATTGAAGCGGCTGATATTCTGGTGATCTTTGATGCTATCGATTACAACCTTGCCCCTGGCACGCTTAAACTTATTGAGGGTGATGATGTTCCCAGCTACATGGGGGCAAAGAAGATGAGTTTGCACCAGACAGGTTTTCAGGAGGTGTTGGCCATGGCTGAGCTGCTAGGTCGATCACCCAAGGAGCTGCTGTTGGTCGGTGTACAGCCCGCGCAGCTTGAAGATTACGGTGGTAGTTTGCGCCCAGCGACGAAAGCCCGCATTCAACCCGCAATCGATGCGGCGCTGGTGTGGTTGGCCAACCATGATATCCACGCCACAATCCGCCAACAGCCGTTACCAGCAAGAGAATCGATTGTGGGTTCTGAAATTGTAATGGCGCGCTATGAAGGTGAGCGCCCACCCTCTGATAAAGCGTGTCGCATTGGCGATGAGCGCGTGCTTGCCTCAGATGCATTTAAGGTCGCTTATCGGCCACACAAGGCGGGCAGTGATGCCGTGGATGTTGATGTCGACTATCGAGGGAAATATTGATGTGTATCGGAATACCCATGCAGGTAGTGGAGGCCGGGAAGGGCTATGCCTGGTGTGAAGGGTTGGGTGAACGACGCCAAATCGATATGTTGCTGGTAGGTGACCAACCCGTTGGCACTTGGTTGCTGACTTTTCTCGATGGTGCCCGTGAGGTACTGTCGGCTGAAAATGCCCAACAGATATCCGATGCTGTTCAGGCGGTGAATCTGGTGATGCAGGGTGATACCAATATCGACCATCTATTTGCCGACCTGTTGGATCGGGAGCCGCAGCTGCCTAGCTTGGACCAACAGAAACAAAAGAGTATTCCTCAGGGAGAGGGCTGATGTTTTCACCGCTTATAGAGAGCATGATTGAGCAATATGAGTACCCTGTTGTTACGCAGGACAATTTGGATGAGTACCTCGCTTCCCATGAGAGCGCGGTGCTTTTTTTTACAGAAAATGCGCAGAGGTTCCCAGAAGCAAATGATGTCGCGATTATTTTGCCAGAACTGGTTAAAACCTTTAATGGACAATTTTCAGCCGCAGTGGTGGCATTAACCGATCAACGCAAGCTGCAGATGAAGTATGGTTTTAGGGAGTGGCCGGCGCTGGTTTTCTTGAGAAATGGAGAGTACCTCGGTGCGATTTCCAAGGTTCAAGATTGGGGAGATTACCTTGAAGAGATCAGCCAAATACTGGCCTCTGAACCCAGTAAAGCTCCCCGCGCAATCGTGCCTATTTCAACGTGCAACAGTAATACTTAAAAATGGAAATAAAACCATGAGTAAAACCGTGATACCTATTGTTGCAGGGCCTGGGTCACAACCTCCAGAAGAGGATGGCCTTGAGGTTGACTACAAAATGCCAGATGATGATATGTCGACCTATTCGGCACCGATGGTTCCTGAGCCTGATGAGATTGAAGGCGCGGCAGAGGCGATTGCACTGTTCCATAAAGTATGTAGCGCGCTTGAAGAGTACCGAGTAGATCAACCCGCTATCATATTGCCGCTGGAGGGGCTGGATGAGCGGAACATCAAGCTGGTCAATCAAATGCTGGGGAATGGTGAAGTCAGCATGCAGTACCAAGGGCAGGTTGATGCTCAGATACAGGAGTCGATACTTGCGGGTGTCTGGCGTATCCAGTATCTGGATGAAAATGGTGAGGTTCAACGGGATGTGATCGAAGTGGCGGGCATTCCTAGTCTGGTTAAGAAGGCAACTTTTGAGCACGCCACACTGCTAGAGGTCAGTGACAAAGAGATACCTGATAATCTCTACAACGCCCCGCCTCTGTTATCAGAAATTGCCGATAAAATGCGCACGTCAAACTCCTCAGTTCCCCATATAATCAACCTGTCACTGTTACCACATACCAATGAAGATCTTGAATTTCTCTCTGCGAAGCTGGGCGTTGGACCCGTGGTGATTCTTTCGCGAGGTTATGGTAACTGCAGAATCAGCAGTACGACCACAAAAAATGTCTGGTGGGTGCAGTATTTCAATTCACAGGATACCTTGATTCTCAATACGATTGAAATGAGTGCCGTACCCAATGTGGCCTGTGCCGCTCAAGAAGATATTGAGGACAGTGCGCAGCGCCTACAAGAGATACTGGAGGTTTATGCCTGACGATCACTTTATACCCGGCTCTTACGGTGGTGACCCAAGTAAGATTCAGGATAATGCAAAACTGGAGTGCAAAATATGCTGGTACACCTACGACCCGGCCAAGGGTGATGATTACTGGCAAGTAGCCCCCGGAACCCCGTTTTCGCAACTACCCAGTCACTGGAGTTGCCCGGAGTGTGATGGGAAAAAAATTGACTTTATGCTGCTTTCTGAGTAGCTAACCTGGGTATTATTATAAATGGTACACAACCTCGCCTGTCTATTGATTCCACAGAAAATATGCCTCCTACCTTTGTGCAAACTCATGAGTTGCCCGAGCTAATGACTTTACTTGAGCAGCTTGAAAAGAGGCTGGAGAGCGTATTTACGGCGATTCAGCATGAGCGTATGCAAGGTGTCCCTATACTCAATCCGCGCTTGGAGGTTTGTGCGGTGGGGTTCATAGAGTGGCAAGATGACTATCTTGGTATATTGATTACCCCCTGGTTTATGAATTTGATGCGGCTGCCTCAGCAAGCGGGTGAGTGGCCCGAGATGGCCGTAGGCAGCAAACTTAATCACACACTCCCCTCCGGTACTTATGAATTTATTGTGGGTAAAGAGGCGCAAATCGGTGACTATCAAATGTGCTCACTCTTCTCGCCTGTTTTTGAATTTGAAAATCAGGAGGCGGCGATTGCAACGGCAGAAGCAGCCCTGGAAAGTGTTATGGATGAAGCCAATCGAGACGCCATTTCAACACGGGAAAGTGAGATTCAAAGGATTTGGCATGGTGAGCAGCCGCCACAAATTACTCAGGCAGAAGCGGTGGCCCATGAAGACCTGCCACCACAGGCAACCTTGAAAGAGAGAGCAAAAAAGCCCATTAGTCGGCGCGATCTGTTTCAATCGGTACTGCCACGCAAAGAAGAGTAGAGTGTTGCTTTGTGAATATTGAAGGGCAGTTACAGATCAACCTCTATCCGCTTAGCGACAGTGAGAGCCGAGTAGAAATTTTCTCGAGTCGGCCGCTGCAAGTGGTGCAAGTTTTTGAAGGCAAGAGCCCCCAACAGGTGTTGGCAACCCTGCCTCTGCTCTACAGTGTCTGCGGAGTCGCGCAGGCCACTGCTGCTACGCGAGCCTTTGCCCGACTCTTGGAGAGCAAAGAGAGTAGCGCGGTAGATTCGGCAAGAACCCTGCTGGTAGCGGCAGAGACGGTACGAGAGCATCTGTGGCGAATTCTACTGGATTGGCCCAAACTGCTTGATGAAGCCGTGGGTGCGCAACGGATAATTCCCATTCAAGCGCTGTTGCAGACCTTACGCACGGCTCTGTTTGCTGAGAGCGCCTCCTTCTGTTTACACTCAAAGGTTGAGCTGGAGGGTGGTGTTATAAATGAGCTGATCGACCACTTGGAGCGCGTGGTGGGTGAGTTGGTATTTAATGAACCGTTGGCACAGTGGTTGGAAATCGATGATTTAACACACCTGAACAGGTGGGCGGCTCAAAACAGCTCAGTTGCAGCAAGAATGTTGCGACGGATAATCGGTGATGAGTGGCAAGCCGTGGGCCGCTGCAATATTGCGCCACTTCCAATCCTCCCAGAGGAGCAGCTACACCAACGGCTGGGGCAGGTAGATGCTCAACACTTTATTGCTGAGCCAACATGGCAGCAGCAGTGCTGGGAGACAACGCCACTGGCCCGGCACACTGACCATCCACTGATAGCATCACTGCGGAGTGAATATGGCAATGGTCTGCTGACCAGAGTAACCGCACGCCTGGTGGAGTTGGCAAATCTACCGGAAAAAATGCGGGGAATAGCGGAGCAACTAGCCTCTCCTCAAACGATGACTCATCTGCCATCTGATAAAGCCGCTATCGGGCAGGTTGAGGCAGCGCGTGGCCGTTTGGTGCACAGAGTGATTTTGGTGGGTGGTTTAGTTTCACGTTACCAGGTTTTGGCACCCACCGAGTGGAACTTCCACCCGGAGGGTGTGGTTGCCCGTGGGCTTGCAAAACTTCAAACCAGCGATAAAGTAGTGCTGCAGCGTCAGGCGGCAATGCTGATTCATACGGTTGATCCCTGCGTTGGCTATCATTTGAAGGTGCACTGAATGCATGAAATGTCCCTCTGTGAAAGCGTGCTTAAATGCTTGCAGGAGAGCGCTAAGGCACAAAACTTTAAACAGGTGAAAACCGTCTGGCTGGAAATAGGTGCACTATCGGGTGTTGAGATTGAAGCGATGAGGTTCAGTTTTGAGGTAGTGGTAAAAGACTCCTTGGCGGATGGCGCTAAATTGGAAATTATAGAGTTGCCGGGGCAGGCTTGGTGTATGAAATGCTCCGAAACGGTAACCATTGAACAGCGCTTCGATGCCTGTCCCAATTGTGGTAGTTACCAACTACAAGTGACAGGTGGTGACGAAATGAAAATTAAAGAACTGGAGGTGGAGTAATGTGTACGGTATGTGGTTGTAGCGAGGGAGAGACCCGTATAGAAGGCCATCAACATGCTCACCAGCACCCTAATGAGCAGACCCACGATTATGGCGCAGGGCCAGCACACGCGCACGCTCCTGGCCTCAGTCAGGCACGCATGGTGCAGATCGAGCAAGATATTCTCGGCAAAAATAACGAATATGCTGCTACCAATAGGCGCTGGTTTAGTGAACGGGGTATTCTGGCATTAAATCTGGTTTCCAGCCCGGGGTCGGGAAAAACAACACTGCTCACACGCACCATTCAGGACCTTAAGAGTGACCTTGGGCTCTCAGTGATCGAGGGTGACCAACAGACCACCAACGATGCAGAGCGTATTCGAAAAACCGGTGTCAAGGCGTTGCAAGTAAACACCGGCAAAGGGTGCCACCTGGATGGGCATATGGTCGGACACGCCCTGGAGACCTTGGCACCTGAAGATAACAGCGTGTTGTTTATCGAAAACGTGGGGAACCTGGTCTGCCCGGCAGCCTTTGATCTTGGGGAGGCGCATAAGGTGGTTATCCTCTCGGTGACCGAAGGTGAAGATAAGCCGCTTAAATATCCCGATATGTTTCATGCGGCAGACTTGATGATCCTGAACAAGATAGATCTATTGCCCTATCTGGCGTTCGATACTGACGAATGCATCAACTATGCGCGCCGCGTAAACCCCGGAATTAAAGTACTACAGGTTTCCGCTACCACCGGTGAGGGTATCTCCTCTTGGTATCAGTGGATTAAAGCAACCCATCAGCTTGCACAGATAGGGGGCTAACCATGTGTCTGGCACTTCCGGCTAAAATCCTCTCTATTGACAAAATAACTGACATGGCGATTGTCGCGGTGGGTGATGTCAAAAAGGAGATCTCCCTGGCGCTGGTGGAGGATGCCAGCGTGAATGACTTTGTACTGATTCACGTGGGTTATGCGCTCAATAAAATCAGCCAGCAAGAGGCCGAGCGCACCCTGCAAATTTTTGCTGAAGCTGGATTAGGTGGCGGTGGACCGGTATGAAATATATTGATGAATTTCGGCAGCGCGCGCTAGCACAAAAACTGGCCGCAAGTATCCAGGAGGAGGCTGATAGCAATCGCCAATATAATCTGATGGAGTTCTGTGGTGGCCATACCCACGCTATCTTTCGTTACGGCGTGCAGGATCTCATGCCATCGAATATCACTTTTGTACACGGCCCGGGTTGTCCGGTTTGCGTATTGCCCATTGGGCGCATCGATAATGCCATTCAGCTGCTGGAACAACATAATGTCATTCTCTGCACCTATGGTGATATGTTACGAGTGCCTGCCAGTGGTCGCAAAAGCCTGCTCAAAGCTAAAGCTAACGGAGCGGATGTAAGAATGGTCTACTCTACCCAAGATGCGCTAAAGATCGCCCACAACAACCCGGATCGGCAGGTTGTTTTTTTCGCTATCGGCTTTGAAACCACTACGCCACCCACCGCAGTGGCGATTAAGCAGGCGCACATGCAGGGACTGAAAAACTTCAGTGTATTTTGTAATCATGTGCTCACACCTGCGGCTATTCAGAGCATCCTTGACTCGCCGGAAGTACGTGACATAAAGAGTGTCTCTATCGATGGCTTCTTTGGTCCCTCACACGTCAGCACCATTATTGGCAGTCGCCCCTATGAGTTCTTTGCCAAAACTTTTCAGCGCCCGGTAGTGATCGCCGGATTTGAGCCACTGGATGTGATGCAGTCTGCACTGATGTTGATTCGCCAACTCAATGAAGGCCGTTACGAGGTGGAGAATGAATACACCCGGGTGGTGACCCGTGAGGGAAACCTCAAGGCCCAGCTGCTGGTGGCAGAGGTGTTTGAGGTGCGCCGTCTGTTCGAGTGGCGTGGCTTGGGGATGGTGCCCAACAGCGCCTTGCAGATCAAGCCGCACTTTGCCGATTTTGATGCCGAACGGCGCTTCAAACTCCCTGCTATTCAAGCATCCGATATCAAGGGGTGTGAGTGCCCGAGTATTTTGCGCGGCGTAAAAAAGCCCACCGATTGCAAACTGTTTGGCACCGTCTGTACACCAGAGAATCCCATGGGTTCGTGCATGGTTTCGTCGGAAGGCTCCTGTGCCGCTTACTGGAGTTATGGGCGCTTTCGCCAGCCAGATGATAAAACGAAGAGAGAAGGGGTAGCCGTATGACCACTCGCAAGCGTTTTCCCCTGCCCCTTAATACCCAGGATGGCGTGGTGGATATGGCCCACGGCAGTGGCGGGCGAGCCATGGCGCAACTAATTGAACAGCTGTTCATTAAGCACCTGGATAACGCGCTGTTACGCCAGGGCAACGACCAGGCCTGCTTCAACGTGCCTGCTGGCCGTATGGTGATGAGTACCGATGGTCATGTTATTTCGCCGCTGTTTTTTCCCGGTGGTGATATCGGCTCACTGGCTGTTCACGGCACCGTTAATGATGTTGCCATGTCGGGAGCCAAACCGCTCTATCTTGCTGCGGGTTTTATCCTTGAAGAGGGGTTTCCACTCGCCGACCTGGAGCGGGTGGTTATCAGCATGGCGGCGGCGGCAAAGGCGGCGGGTGTGGCCGTGGTGACAGGCGATACTAAGGTGGTGGAGAGGGGTAAGGGTGATGGTATTTTTATCACAACCACCGGTGTGGGTATGGTGCCAGATGGGGTCAATATTTCGGGTGATTGTGCCCAGCCGGGTGATGCTGTTTTGGTCAGTGGGACCCTAGGAGATCATGGTGTTGCAGTGATGTCGAGCCGTGAAAACCTGGAGTTTGATACCCAGATTGAATCTGACTCAGCGGCTCTGCATACGCTGGTAGCGGATATGGTTAAGGCCGTGCCCACGATACACTGTCTGCGCGATCCCACACGGGGCGGACTGGCAACCACACTGAATGAGCTGGCGACACAGTCCCAAGTGGGTATACGGCTGGAGGAGAGGGCGATCCCTATCCAGCCCGCAGTCAGTGCCGCCTGCGAGCTGTTGGGGCTTGACCCCTTATATATTGCCAATGAAGGTAAATTGATCGCTATTTGTCCTGCTAAAGAGGCCGCACAGCTGTTAGCGGTGATGCGGGCACACCCACTCGGTCAGCAAGCGGCTATCATCGGTAACGTCGTAGAAGATCCGCACAGTTTCGTACAGATGGAGACCGCTTTTGGTGGCAGTCGCATCGTAGATTGGCTGGCAAGTGAGCAACTACCTAGAATTTGCTAAGCAGGGCAGCTCTTCCCAAGCCCGTTTGGTGTGTACAAAATGAGGAGCTGTAAAAGATGAAGCATGATTTTTACGGGTTTAAACGAGTCGTTGTAGTGAATTCAAGGAGCGTGTTGTGAGCACACTGCCGACTATTTTGATTGTCGATGATGAGGTGCGCAGCCTGGAATCACTGCAACGCATTCTGATCGATGATTTTGAGGTGATAACCGCGAGCAGCGCCCAGGATGCCGAGATAGTGCTGGCGAAAGAGTGGGTGCAGGTCATTCTCTGTGACCAACGTATGCCAGGTGTTACGGGTGTTGAGTTTCTCGGTAGAGTGAAAGAGCAGTGGCCGAATGTGATCCGCATGATTATCTCTGGCTACACCAATCCGGATGACATCATCAGTGCCCTGAATAGCGCCGGTGTTTATCAGTACATCACTAAGCCCTGGATTCCGAATCAGCTTATTTTGACCATCCAGAATGCCGTGACACTGTTTCAGTTGCAGCATCAAAATGAGCTACTCTCAATTGAGCTCAAAGCTTCACCACACAGCCTGCAAAAGAGTATAACCGCGAAGCGGGAAGCGCTGCGTAATGAGCACCGGGTCAGCGATGGTATCGTGCGTACCTCGGCAAGCTGCATGAGCCGTGTCTGCAAAAAAATCCACCGCGTTGCGCCTTACGATATTTCAGTGCTCATAATGGGTGAGTCGGGTACCGGCAAAGAGTTGGCAGCGCGAGCGTTGCACTACAACAGCTTGCGCTGGGAGAAGCCCTTTGTCGTTGAAAATTGTGCCGCCCTTCCTGACGAGCTATTGGAGAGTGAGCTGTTTGGTTATAAAAGGGGCGCGTTCACCGGAGCTATTGATGATCACGTTGGCCTCTTTGAGCGGGCCAACGGTGGCACCGTATTGCTGGACGAGATCGGTGAGGTCTCCCCCGCATTTCAAGTCAAACTGCTGCGCGTATTACAAGAGGGTGAAATCAGGCCACTGGGTAGTGCTAAAACCCGCAAGGTGAATATTCGAGTGATCGCCTCTACCAATCGAGACCTAGAGGCGGAAGTACGTAGTGGTCATTTTCGTGAAGACCTCTATTATCGTCTGGCACCCATTACCATTAAAATGCCTGCGCTGCGGGAGCGAATTGAGGACATTCCAATAGTGGCAAAAGCGCTGCTCACCTCGGCCATGCAGAGCCTGGGAAAGCGGGTAGCGGGCTTTAGTGATGAGACGCTGGCCTGTATGCAGGCCTACCATTGGCCCGGCAATGTGCGAGAGCTACAGAATGAGATACAGCAGATGCTGGTGATGTCTGACGATGATATTTTGGGGGCAGAGTTGCTCTCCCCCCGTGTTTTGCGTGCTGCGCCAACAAAAGATGAAGGCACCCTAGAGACTCTCGCGATGCTTGATGGCACTCTTCGGGAGCGCATTGAGTCTCTGGAAGCGATTATTCTCCGCGAAAGTTTGATTCGCCACCGCTGGAATAAGAGCCGTGCAGCCAAAGAGCTGGGGCTTTCACGTGTCGGCCTGCGCAGTAAATTAGAGCGCTATGGGCTGGAAAAGATAGAGCAAATTAGCCGGCCGGCCTCCGAAAAAGAGAGCGCATGATAGCGTGGCCGAAGGTTTAAAGTGATGACAATAAAGCCGTCCACCAGTCTGATTCAAAATGCCGGCGTGGACACCGCGCTCGAATTGAGTCCGGTTACCGAAGCCGCTTGGGTCGAAGTGGTACAGAAAATGGAGTCGGTCTATGCCGACCTGGTGCAGACTCAGGTAGAGATCGAAGAGAAAAATAGCGCTTTTGAGGAGGCGCAACAGTTTATCCGCAGCGTATTATACTCAATGACCGATGTATTGATTGTCTGTGATTTACGCGGAAAAATTGAGCAGGTAAATCGAGCGCTGGAGTCACTTATTGGAAAGTCGGCATCCGAACTTTACAACCTCCCGCTGGCCTCTGTTTTTGGTGATGAATCCCAAGATTTTGTCCGCGATTTACCCCGCAATCTTGAAGCAGAGGTGTTGATAGACCGCAAGGCTTGCCTGCTCTCTAGTGAGAAAGGTCTCATCCCCTTGGCGATTAACTGCTCCCATCGCTATGATGCTGATGGAAGCCTTGTTGGGCTGGTGATTGTCGGACGACCTGTTGGTGATCTGCAAAGAGCTTACCAGGAACTCAACTCAGCCCATGAAAGCCTGAAGCAGGCGCAAATGCAGCTGATTCAATCGGAAAAAATGGCTTCATTAGGCCGCTTGGTGGCGGGGGTGGCCCATGAGCTCAATAACCCCATTAGTTTTGTATTCGGTAATATGCACGCCTTGCAGAGCTACGGTGAACGGATTAACCGCTATCTCAATGCAGTGGATGAGGAGACAGAGAGTGAGTCACTCAAACAGCTGCGAGATGAACTGCGAATTACACGCATTATGGGTGATATGGACTCACTGATTGATGGCACACTCGAGGGCGCAGAGCGGGTACGAGATATTGTTCAGGATCTGCTCTGTTACTCAACCGCTCAGCAGGAGTCAGTTTGCCAGTTTGATCTGAAGGAGGTTGTTGTTACTTCGGCTGAATGGGTTGCCAGGGCTTGCCGAATAAAACCACCGATTGATTATGAGTTGCCAGAAACAGTGATACTCACAGGGCGTAAGGGGCATGTTCAGCAGATACTGATTAATCTTATCCAAAACGCGGTAGATGCTATGGCTGACCAGCCATCTTCACGACTTGTGATTAGCGGCAAAATCACAGAGCTGCATGCGATAATCAGCATACATGACAGTGGGCCGGGTATTCCGCAACAGGCGCTGACAAAACTGTTTGATCCTTTCTATACGACAAAAACGGTTGGTAAGGGCACGGGGTTGGGGCTCTCCATTAGCTATGGTCTGGCCACGGATATGGGCGGTGAGCTCACAGCTGAAAACCACCGCGATGGGGGTGCTGTGTTCTCTCTGCGCCTTCCTCTGCGGGGTATACATAATGGGTAAATCCTCTTCAATGAAGAGAAACCTTCTCTGGTTGCAATCCGGTGGTTGTGGTGGCTGCAGCCAATCTCTGTTCTGTGCGGAGGCTCCGGATCTATTCATTAACCTGGAGGCTGCCAATATTCAGCTACTTTGGCACCCTTCACTAAGTGAGACATCCGGTGCCGACTTTCTTAGCCTGCTTGAACAGATCAAAGCCGGTGAAATTCGCCTGGATATCCTCTGTCTTGAAGGGTCGGTGATTCGCGGGCCTAATGGCAGTGGCCGCTTTCATATGATGGCCAACTCGCCCCTGCCAATGATGGCGTGGATTAGCGAACTCGCTGCTCAGGCTGAGCATGTGGTTGCTGTCGGCACATGTGCCGCTTATGGTGGGATTACCGCAGCGGGTAATAATCCAAGTGATGCCTGTGGTCTACAGTACGAAGGCGCTGAGAGCGGTGGCTTGCTGGGCGAAAGTTTCAGGAGTCGTAGCGGCCTTCCGGTTGTCAATATTGCCGGGTGTCCCACCCACCCTAACTGGATTACCGAAACATTAATGACACTCACCAGTCGCCAGAGCTGTGAGATGGCGCTGGATGGTTTGGGCCGCCCACGCAGCTATGTTGATCACCTGGTACATCATGGATGCCCTCGCAATGAATACTACGAATATAAGGCGAGTGCCGAGAAACACTCAGATCTGGGTTGCTTAATGGAAAATCTGGGGTGTGTTGGAACCCAGGCTCATGGCGACTGCAATATCCGCCTGTGGAATGGTGAAGGCTCTTGTCTACGCGGTGGTTATGCTTGTATCAACTGCACTGCACCACAATTCGAAGAGCCAGGCCACCCCTTTACGGAGACACCAAAAATTGCCGGGATTCCTACTGGCCTGCCTACCGATATGCCCAAGGCATGGTTTGTGGCACTCGCTTCTCTGTCGAAAGCGGCAACCCCGGCACGCCTGAAAGAAAATGCCACCTCTGACCACATTAGAGTGCCACCCATACAGCCGAGGAAGCGCTCATGAGTCGCCGTATTGTGGGTCCTTTTAATCGGGTAGAGGGTGATGTTGAGGTGCAGCTCGATATTGTGGATGGAGTGGTGCGTGAAGCTTGGGTCGTCTCGCTGTTATATCGCGGATTTGAGCAGATTTTACGAGGCAAAGCGCCCGCAGATGCGCTGGTCTATACGCCGCGTATTTGCGGCATCTGCTCGGTATCACAATCCATCGCTGCGGCAACCGCACTGGCTGATTGTCAGGGGGTGAAAATGCCACCCAATGGTGAGCTGGCAACTAATCTGATCCTAGCAAATGAAAATATAACTGACCACCTCACACACTTCTATCTGTTTTTTATGCCAGATTTTGCCCGCGAAATATACGCAGCAGATCCGTGGTATCCGCAGATTGCCAAGCGCTTTCGGGCTATATCAGGTACCGCCAGCCAGCAGGTTCTGCCTGTTCGAGCGCAGTTTCTTCACCTCATGGGGTTGCTGGCAGGGAAGTGGCCCCATAGCCTGGCGATTCAACCGGGGGGAACTACACGCGCTATCGGAGTTAAAGAGCGGATGCAGATGGCAGGTATTCTCTTTAGCTTTCGCCAGTTTTTGGAGTCGACACTCTTTGGTGATCAGCTGGAAAATATCTTGGCAATTAACTCATCCACCGCTTTGCAAAACTGGGCAGCACAGTTTCCGTGGCAGCACAGTGACTTTTGCCGCTTTCTGCATGTTGCAGATGTGCTGAGCCTGGATGCGCTAGGTCAATCGGACAACTCATTTATGAGTAATGGTGCATACCTCATTGAGGGGAAACCACTGTTGGCCTCGGGGGTGTGGAGAGGCGGTGATCTATCACCACTCAACCCGGCCGCTATTCGTGAGGATATTAGCCATAGCTGGATGGCGCAGCACAACCAGGCGCTACACCCCTATGAGGGCATAACGGTGCCTGATGCCGATGCGCCGGATGGTTACAGCTGGGGTAAAGCGCCACGGCTGGAGAGCCGAGTGGTGGAGGTCGGGGCACTCGCACGGCAGGTTGTGGCGGGAGACCCTCTGGCACAGGATTTGGTGCGCCAGAGTGGCAGTAATGTGCGTAATCGAGTGATTGGTCGCCTGCTGGAGATTGCCCGAGTCGTGGTTGCGATGGAGTCCTGGGTTGGCGGTCTGCAGCAGGGCAAACCTTATTGCAACCAGGCACCGGAAGTGAGTGAGGCGAGCGGCTGTGGTTTGGTTGAAGCGGCCCGTGGTAGCCTCGGCCACTGGATACAGATTGAAAAAGGGCGCATCCAAAACTATCAGATTATCGCACCGACAACCTGGAACTTCTCCCCCCGCGACGCTCAAAATGTACCGGGTGCACTTGAACAGGCACTGGTGGGTGCGCCGGTGCGTGCCGGCGAGAAAGATCCGGTCTCTGTGCAGCATATCGTCCGCTCTTTTGATCCGTGCATGGTTTGTACGGTTCACTGATGCGTGGCAAGGGAATTCGTATTACCGGCACGGTACAGGGCGTTGGCTTTCGCCCCTTTGTCTGGCGCTTGGCACATGAGTGCGACATCTCTGGCAGCGTTTGTAATGACAGCCAAGGCATATTGATCGAGGCTTGGGGTGGCGCCGACTCACTCCGGGAATTTGCAGCGCGTCTGCGCCATGAAGCACCACCGCTGGCTCGAATTGAAGAGATCACCTGTAGTGTGCTCGACAATACCCACGAAGTGATCGCAGGGTTTCAGATAACCGGCAGTCGTAAAGGTGAAATTCAAACGGCTATCGCTGCGGATGCGGCCACTTGCCCCGACTGCCTGGCAGAAACCTTGGACCCGGATGATCGCCGCTTTCGCTACCCCTTCACCAACTGCACTCACTGCGGCCCCCGTCTCTCTATTATTAAGGCGATCCCTTACGACCGCGTTAATACCAGCATGAAACCATTCACCCTGTGCGCCCAGTGTCAGGCGGAGTACGACGATCCGGCAGACCGCCGCTTCCATGCACAGCCCAATGCCTGCCCAGTTTGTGGCCCGCAAATCTGGCTCGAAGATGGCAAGGGTCAGCAACTGGAGGCGACCGCGAATGCTGATCTAATCGAAATAGCCGCGCAGTTGATGAGTCAGGGGAATATTCTTGCCATCAAGGGCGTGGGGGGCTTCCACCTCGCCTGTGATGCGGGTAACGAAGAGGCCGTCAAGCGCTTGCGCCAGCGTAAACATCGCTACCGTAAGGCATTTGCGTTGATGGCGCGTGACCTTGAAATGGTGCAGTGTTACGCCCGTGTTACTCATCAAGAGGCCGAGCTGTTGTGTGGCAAGGCGGCCCCCATTGTATTGCTGAGTGCACAAGGGGAGACGTTAGCAACCCGTGTTGCTCCTGGAGAGAGAAGCTTGGGGTTTATGCTGCCCTACACGCCACTGCACCATCTATTGATGCAGTCGATGCCGCGCCCCATCGTCATGACCTCGGGTAACCGCAGTGACGAGCCCCAAAGCATTGATAATACGGAGGCACATCAACGTCTCGATCAGATTGCTGACTACTATCTTCTACACAATCGCCAGATCATCAACCGGTTGGACGACTCTGTATTGCGCGTTGTGTCGGGCCAAGCACGCATACTGCGCCGTGCGCGTGGTTACGCACCGGAGCCAATCCGCTTGCCGCAAGGGTTCGATATCAGCAGCAACATCCTCGCCATGGGCGGCGAATTAAAAAACACCTTCTGCTTACTCAAAGAGGGGGGAGCTATGCTCTCTCCCCACATCGGCGACCTCCAGGAGGCGGCTAGCCAGCATGACTACCGCGATATGTTGAATCTCTACCGCCAGCTGTTTGGTTTTCAACCTGAACAGGTGGTGGTGGATAAGCACCCAGGGTACCACTCAACAACCTTGGGCTACGAGATTGCCGAGAGCGAGGCGATTCCTTGCATGGCCGTACAGCATCATCACGCGCATATTGCCGCTTGCATGGTCGATAATCAACGACCTCTGAGTGCGGGGAAAGTGCTCGGTATTGCGCTTGATGGTTCAGGTTATGGCGACGATGGCACGCTCTGGGGTGGTGAATTTCTGTTAGCTGATTATGCAGAGTGTAAACGCCTCGCTCATTTTCAGCCATTTCCACTGTTGGGTGGCACGCAGGCGATACGTGAACCTTGGCGCAATACACTCTCACAGCTGCAAACAGCACTGGAGTGGCAGCGTATCGAAGCTGACTTTGGCTCGCTAGATATCATCCGCTTCCTCAATAGTAAGCCACTTGAAAATCTCAAGCGTATGGTTGATCAGAACCTCAACACACCCATTACCTCCTCCTGCGGGCGACTGTTTGATGCCGTAGCTGCAGCCATTGGCGTGTGTCGGGAGCGCGTCTCCTATGAAGGGGAGGCCGCGCAAGCGCTGGAGTCACTGGCGACAACCCACTTCCGGCGTGAAGCCCCACACCGTTACCCACACAAATTTAGCAATGGAGGAGATAGAGTCCTCTCTTGGCAACCCCTGTGGCTTGCTCTTTTGAAAGACCTTCAGCAGGGGCGATCAGCGGCTACCATTTCTGCCCGGTTTCACCAAGGGCTAGCGCACGCTATCGCAGAATCAGCACAAAAGCTCTGCACTCAAAATAGCCTGAATACCGTTGCACTTGGTGGTGGTGTTTTCCAGAATCGCTTACTGCAAGAGAGCATTACTGAGCGGCTGGAGGTAGCGGGCATTCAGGTTCTATCCCCGGTAAATGTACCCGCAAATGATGGTGGGGTAGCACTCGGACAGTCAGTCATCGCCGCTGCAAAGCTCATTGCAACCACTACAAAGTCATGATAAATGAGGTGCTTTCAAATTGGTCAATAGTTTAATACACTAGCCCAGTGGTTTCGTTGAAAACTACAATTAAAACGAGATGTTAAGGAGTGTTGATGACCAAGGTTGCTGCAATACAAATGGCCTCAAGCCCAAACCTGGCTGCTAATCTGATTGAGGCGGCGCGTTTAATTTCGGATGCCGCCAAATCGGGTGCTCAGCTGATTGTTCTACCTGAGAATTTTGCCATTATGGGGCTGGGTGAAGAGGACAAGCTAAAGGTGAAAGAGCAGCCCGGCAGCGGTCCTATTCAGGATTTTTTGAGTGAGCAGGCGTTCAAGCACACAGTTTGGCTGGTAGGGGGCACTATTCCACTGGCAGCGGCATCCGATGAAAAGGTATATGCCAGCTGCTTGGTGATCAACGACCTGGGTGAGCAGGTGGCCCGTTACGATAAGATTCACCTGTTCGATGTGAAAATTGAAGAGAATGGCGAGAGCTATACGGAGTCTGAAACACTCGAGGCGGGCGACCATATTGTGGTGGTTGATACACCCTTTGGTAAGCTCGGTGTGGCCATCTGCTACGATCTTCGCTTTCCTGAAATGTTCCGCGCCATGGTTTCCGAAGGTGTTGAAATCATTGCGATTCCATCAGCCTTTACAGCCATTACCGGTAAAGCACATTGGGATACCTTAGTACGTGCGCGCGCTATTGAAAATCTGAGTTATGTTATCGCGGCGGGACAGGGTGGTTACCATATGGGTGGCCGTGAAACCCACGGCGATAGCATGGTGGTGGATATGTGGGGGAATGTGCTGGATCGACTCTATCGCGGCTCAGGTGTGGTGATGGCCGATGTTGATATGGCGCAGCTGAAGTCAATACGAGCAACCTTCCCCAGTCTGGAACATCGTCGCTTTAAAGTGTTATCACTTTAGGAGGCTGTCGGACTTAGGGTGAATCTACTGCGGAAAAGTCATCTCGGCCCATTTATCCGATCATTTTCGTTAAATATGCCCAATATTCGCCTCAAACGATCAAAAAAATGGACTCAAAATGGCTTTCCCTCGCTACGATCACCTCAGTCCGACAGCCTCCTAGCCGGTGCATATGGTCACGTTTGATTAAAAAAATAAGGGGTGTGGAATTGAGTGATGGTTAGGATAATCAAAAAAAAGACGCTGGGCAGGTAGGAAGGGACTCTGGGTGGTCTTTTCTACAGCCTCGTTAGGCATTTGTAAAATTCTTGATCCCATTTAGGTATCAGACTATACTCTGAACTATGAGAGTTATAGCAAAACGTACACTGAGAGAATTTTGGTTGTCATCGCCTCAGCATCTGGATGAAAAATCACCTTTAGAAGCATGGCATTCAGAAGCACTAAAAGCAAACTGGAACTCTCCTCAGGAAATTAAAGCTCAATTCAGAAGTGCAAGTATCTTGAAAGGTAATCGAGTTGTTTTCAATATCGCTGGTAATAAATATAGGCTGATTGTTGCTGTTGATTATGGGCGACAAGCTTGTTTCGTCAAATTCATTGGTACACATAAGCAGTATGACCAAGTAGATGCGGAGGTAGTGTAATGAATATCCACCCAATTAAAACCGAATCGGATTATGAGCAAGCTCTATCTGAAGTTGAAAAATTATGGGGTTCTGAGGAAGGTAGCAGAAAAGGTGATAAGTTAGATATCCTCCTTGTTTTAGTAGAAAATTACGAGAATAAACACCATTCAATTGATCCTCCTGATCCCATTGATGCAATCGAATTCAGAATGGAACAAATGAATCTATCAAGAAAGGATCTAGAACAATACATTGGGCCAAGAGGCCGCGTATCAGAAATTCTTAACCGCCGTAGAGGTCTTTCTATAAACATGATTCGAAATTTGCATTCAAATCTCCACATTCCTTTAGAGAGCTTAATTGGCGAGCCGGAACAACATGCCTAAGCGGGTAGCCAAGGGTTTCTGACCCTCACCACCCCACCACCTCGCATGCGGCGGTTACCGTTTAGGAATAGGATATAAAAATGCGCATTATCATGTTATGAGTCGAGGTGTGGGGCTTACCGCGACATATTTCAACATGATGAACATTGCAAATTGTTTCTCGAACTCTTACGAGAAATTCACCAAATGTTCCGAGTCGAAGTAGATGCCTATTGTTTAATGGATAACGACTACCCTTTCTAAAGTTGATGACGCTGTTAAAATGATTAATGTAAAGACTTGACCCCTTCTAAGGCGCTACTTCCCTGAAAGACGGATGTGCAAACGATAGCAATGATGTGCTGGTGTTGATAGATGGGGTTTGTTGATCGCTTACGTCTGAGTCGTGAGCGATTTTATTTGAAAACTCAGATTTTGAACCCCGAAACTTGAGTTACCAATTTGAGGGGAACTGTGCGTTGCAAACGGCATCAAACGCTGAGTAGTCAAAAAAATGTCATAAAATAGTCTAAACTTCTTAGTTATAGCGAAATTCACACCCGTGAAGATACGGATATCATACTTACAAACCGAGAATATATTTTGAACAAGGTAACCGACATTTCAGCCGGCATTGTCATTGTCAGACAGGAGGTGGATGGCTGGAATTTCCTGCTATTGCAATCCTTTGGCTACTGGGACTTCCCTAAAGGAGGTATTGAAGCGGGTGAGAATACCCTCGAGGCGGCCATCCGAGAGGTGCAGGAAGAGACCACCATCACCGAACTTAATTTCAACTGGGGCTACGAATACTTTGAAGGTAAACCCTATAAAGAGGGGTGTAAGATCGCACGCTATTACATTGCAGAAACCCCGCAGAAAAAGATCGAGCTGCCGATAAATCCACAACTGGGGCGCGCCGAGCACGAGGCTTATCAGTGGATGAACTATCAGGAAGCCTACCCCAAATTATCCACCCGTGTTCGCCATGTAATCACTTGGTCCCGAGGGATATTGGAAGGCATACCCGAGAGTAGGCGCACCACGACTGACCTGTAACCAGCGTTATGCTTTTTTCTCCATACGTTCTACTGTTAGCCCCTTTTTTAAAGGCGTTCCTACATTGAGGTGCAAGGGGTATTTTTCTACACGTCCTGTTCTGATATAACCCCGCCGCTCATAGTATGTGATGAGTTCTGTACGTTGAGATACCACGGTCATCACAAATTTTTTGGCGTTCAGGTTTATCGATGCGTAACATTCAGCTTGTTGCAGTATCTCTTTTCCTAGCCCGCAGCCTTGAAGCTTCGGATCCACTGCAAAAAAACCAATATGAGCACTCTCGCCATCTCTCTCAATACAGATACAAGATATAATTTCACGCTTTTCAACAGCCACTAATAAGTGTGTATTCGGGTTTGAGATGTACTCTCGAATTTCGTTGTAATTTGATCTATCTCCGTCAACAAGGTGCGTCTCTTTAGTCCACCCTCTTTTGCCACGATAGGCCAGATTAATCAGCTGACAAATGCGCTCAGTTTGCGCCAAACTGGCCGCTTCAAGTCGCCATTTCAATTGAGCCTCCTATTGCCCCGCCACTGTGCTGCTCTTTAAAGGGTTAAAGAGCACCTCTGGCAGAGCATCTGCGAATATCACCTCTTTAATTTCAGTGTGCCCTGTGTAGGTACCCATGGCGTAGTGCTCCTCTTTAAAGGCGACAGCTCGGCCATCAATAACCCGGTAGTCGTCGTAGAAGGTCACAAACTGCATGCTTTGCCCCATCACTTCCATGAGGCCCCAGGTGGCGAGGATGAAGCCTGTTTCGGCATTGCTATCGATGATGATGCGCAGCTCATCGACTGTTACCTCTATGCCTTGATGGGTAACACCTTCGTCATCTGTTCGTGTGCCTAAGTCTTTGGCATTGAGACGATTTTCAAGTAGTAACTTGGGGAGTAGCATCCGCATGGCCTGAAGCTGCGTCGCCTTGGCAAAGGGTAGACTCCCTTGTTCACCATGATCCCAGACCTGGCCTCCGTTTAGCTGGCGGTGTTCGCTGTCGCCACCGGGGTATTCGATACTGATGTTGAATTTATCAGGGTATTGATAGTCACGCTGGGTAACCCCTAACGCATGACGGCTTTGTGAGAAGGTGTCTGCAAGATAGGTAACCGCTGTGGTATCACGCCACACTTCGGCACCTCCGTGCGCTTGGAGTATATTGTCGATTTTGTTTTGCAGGTTGCTCTCTGCATAGGCTGGAAAAGTGCAGATAAGTGCAATGGATAGAGTGCAGAGGGTGCGAAGCGTTAAGGGCATAGTCTCTTTTCCCGGATGAATTGAGCAGAATTAATTGAGCGGGTAGTCATATCGTTCAGAGGAGCCACCCTCTTTTTAGTCGCTGCTATGCTGGGTTTTCTCCCATAAAACAGCGTACAAAGTGGTTATTTTCATGAAAAATTTTACTTGGGTAGTGCTCTTTGCATCGATCCATCACTTTTGGGCAACGAGGATTAAAGTGGCACCCTTGGGGTGGGTTGATGGGTGAGGGTAGCTCACCTTCAAGTCGCTGTTTTTTCTTGCCGGTGTCCCGTATTGAAGGCACCGCAGAAAGCAGGGCTTGTGTGTAGGGATGGCGAGGCTCAGTGAGCACATCTTCAACCCTGCCCTGCTCTACAATACGCCCTAAATACATCACTGCAACTTCATGGGCCAGATACTCTACCACTGAGATGTCATGAGTAATAAACAGATAGGCCAGCCCTAGCTCCCGCTGCAACTTTTTGAGCAGGTTAAGAATCTGTGCTTGCACTGAGACATCCAGTGCGCTGGTTGGTTCGTCACAAATGATCAACTTTGGTTCTACCGCCAGCGCCCGGGCTATACAGATTCGCTGACGTTGGCCTCCTGAAAATTCATGGGGATAGCGGTGTTTATGCTCCGGTAATAGCCCCACCTGCTGTAATAGTTGATCGATGCGTTGCTGACGTTGCGCTGCGTTACCCCCCTTACCTTGTGCCACCATCCCCTCTTCAATGAGTTCGGCGACACGCATGCGTGGGTTGAGTGATGAGAAAGGATCCTGGAAGATAATTTGAATATCGCCCCGTAGCGGGCGCAACTGCTTATTACTCAGTTGGGTGAGCTCATTTTTATTAAAATGCACAGTACCCGCTGTTGGGCGAATTAACTGCAATATCCCCTTGCCTACGGTAGTTTTTCCGCACCCGGACTCTCCTACCAGCGCTAGGGTTCTCCCCTGCTTTAGCTCAATATCGATACCGTCAACAGCATGTACATGGCCAACAATGCGCTTTAACAGGCCTTTGCGAATCGGGAAATGAACCTCGAGGTTATCAACACTCAGCGTGGCCTGTTCCGCCAGTGTGGCTGTCTGTTTGCTTTCCACTTCCGCTTCAGATGGGGGAAGGGTCACCTCTCGCCCTTGGTAGCGTTGATCCATTAAGTGGCAGAGAGCGCCCTGTCCGGTAGGCTGTTGGTGCCACTGGGGTAAGCTGTTGCGACACAGCTCCCAGCTATAGTCACATCGCTCTTCAAAGCGACAACCAGTGAATTGGGTGGTCAGTGGTGGCACAGTGCCGCGAATCACCGCCAGTGTTTCACCGCGTTTTTCAATATCAGGCATCGAGGCAAACAGTTTTTTGGAGTAAGGGTGCTGCGGGTCGCTAAAAAATTGCTCTCGACTCGCCTGTTCAACAATCTGCCCGGCATACATGACCGCCACCCGATCGGCCACTTCTGCCACCACCCCCAGATCATGGGTAATGAGTAACATCGCCATGCCGGTCTGCCTCTGCAAGTCGGCCATTAACTCCAGCACCTGTGCCTGAATGGTGACATCTAACGCAGTCGTTGGCTCATCGGCAATTAACAGTTCTGGTTCACCCGCCAGTGCAATGGCTATCATCACCCGCTGTTTCATTCCACCGGAGAGTTGGTGGGGATATTCGCCATAACGCTGCGCTGGATCGGGAATGCCCACCGACGATAACAGCTCCAGTACCCGCCCTTTTGCTGCGCGACTGCGCAACCCCATATGGCGCTCAACGGATTCTTGAATTTGGTGGCCTATGTTCATCACCGGGTTCAGGCTGGTCATCGGCTCTTGAAAGATCATGCCGATTTTACTGCCCCGCAAGTTGCGCATTTGGTATTCGGGCAGTGTCAGCAAGTCGACTCCATCCAGCACGACAGAGCCGGATACAATTTTACCCGCCGGTTCGGGTATCAGGCGCATTAGCGAGAGTGAAGTGATCGATTTCCCACAACCTGATTCACCCAACAGGGCAAAGGTTTCGCCTCGGCGGATATCAAAACTGACACCATCCACCGCACGGACAGTACCTGAGCTGGTATCAAACCAGGTTTTAAGGCCATTTACTTGCAGTAAAATGTCATTCATAGTTTCCACAATTCATCTCAGTTGCACAGCAGCGGCAGTGTTTCAAAAAAGCTATCGCACAGCTCGCGGGTCAAACGCATCCCGTACCGCATCGGCAAATAGGTTTGCCGCCAGTACCAAAATAAACATAAACACAAAAGCCGCCATTAACGACCACCACACCATCGGTTCTCGGGCCATCTCCAGCCGCGCACCATTAATCATATTACCCCAACTGTGCATGGTCGGATCGACACCGATGCCAACGTAAGAGAGCACCGCCTCCGCCAAAACCAAGCCACTAAAATCCAGCACCAAAGAGATTAATACGATGTGTAAAACATTGGGAAATATGTGGCGAGAGAGCACCTGAGGTTGCGGCACACCAAAGGCGTGTGCGGCTTGCACGTAATCCAATTCACGCAGTTTGAGCGCCTCGCCGCGCAGCAGACGGCACAAGCCAGTCCACGAGGTGATACCCAAAATCAGACAGAGGAAGAATAGCCGCGCATCTGCGCGCTCTTCCATGGTCTCAAATAGATTGGGGTTTCCTGCAATATAGGCTTGCATAATCAACACCGTGGCTGCAATTAACAGCACCCCAGGAATGGAACTGAGCGTGGTATAGATATATTGAATAACATCATCAACCCAGCCACGAAAATAGCCCGCAGCCACGCCCAGCACCACCGCAAAGGGCAGCATCACCAGCGTTGTCAGGGTACCAATAACCAGACCGGTACGGATGCTTTTTAATGTTTGGTAAAAAACATCCTGCCCTACTTTATCGGTACCGAAAATGTGATATTTCATACCCAGCATCATGGAGATAAATAGCAGTAACAGGATAACTAAAAACATCAAAAGCAGCGTACACCACGGCATCTCCATCTCACCACTCAGCAGCTGTTTGAACTGCTGCCGATAGCTCTGCCCGTGCTGCCGTGCCAACATCCAAACAACCAGCAGAGAGACCAGCGCCCAGCTGGCCAGTGCATAGCTTGAGGCGACTAAAATAGTATTTTGGATATCCTCTTTTCGGTGTGAAATATCGGCCAAATGTGCCCCACCATATTGCAGTCGGGGGTATTCACGCACTGTAGTGCCGTCATCACCTTGTAAACTCTCTTTCGAAAAGAGGTGAATAGCAAAGGGTGCTGAATAACTTTTTTCCTCCTTAATACGGATAGGAGTCAATAGCTTATCTAGCAAGCTTAATGTGTTAGATGAATAATACTGTTGATGGCTCCCCTCTTGAGGTGGCAACTGTTCACGAAAGTGGATCGAGTCCAGCAAACCGATCACCACATAACTGAGCAGTACCACCAGCGCACCCGCTGCAATCCGATTTCTGAGTACCCTGCGCCACGGAGCGAGCAGGTAAGGTTTACTCCTTACCAACCACGAGGTGCCGATAATTATCGCCATCAGGGTGAAAATTAAGGCATCAGTCCAGAGCACAACCCACTTCACAGGTGCGGCTATAATCCCCCCGATGACGATAATCAATAAGCCAACCAATAGGATTAACGATCTGTTTCTAAAGAGAGCACCCATCAGTTAAGCCTTATCCGTGGATCAACCAAAGTATAGGAGATATCCGTTAAAATCAGTCCGATAATATAGAGCACTGAGCCTAGGAAAACCATGGAACGTACAATGGCAAAGTCCTGCTTATTAATGGCATCGATGGTATAACTGCCCAGCCCAGGAATACCAAAAAATGACTCCATCACCAGACTCCCCATAAACAGCAGCGGAATCACCACCACTACGCCGGTGAGAATCGGCACCAGCGCATTCCTTAAAACATGGCGAAACAGCACTAACCGCTCACCCAACCCTTTGGCCCGTGCGGTGCGGACATAGTCACGGGAGATCTCCTCCAGAAAAATAGTACGATACCAGCGGCTGCCAGAGCCAATCCCGCCGATCACACCAATCACCACGGGAAGAATCAGAAATTTCCAGGCATCCACTCCCGGCTGATAGCCTGAAATGGGCACCAGATGCAGAATTTTGCTCACTAGCCACTGCCCGCCAATGATGTAGAACAGCCCAGAAATTGACATCAGTACCACGCAGAGAATAACCCCGCTCAAGTCGACATAGCTGCCCCGGAAAAAGGCCATCAGCATCGCAAAGGTTAAATTCACCAGCAGGCCAATAATCAGGGTCGGTATTGCCAGCGCCAGTGAGGGCCACATTCGCTCAGATATATCGTAACCAATATCACGCCCCTCGTCTGACTGGCCAAAATCGAATACAAATAGCCGCAATGAGTTATCAAAAAAGATGGTATCGGTCAGGGTACTCATGCCATCTTGCTGTTCGTTATAAAATAGTGGCCGGTCATAGCCCCGTTCCGCCTTCCAGTTGTCAACCGCCTCCTCCGTGACATGCTTCATACCCAGCTGCATGTGCGCCATATCATCCGGCGTATTGACAACAAAAAACAGCCAGAAAGTGAGAATATTGACACCGATCAAAATCGGCACTGCGTAGAGCAGGCGACGAATGATATAGGCGATCATGAGACCACTCTCTTTTCACGTCGCCGGTAAGCGATAAAGGCGGGCGCAAGTAACAGGAAAAGAGCCAAAATAATCACAAAAAATGGCCATACCACCGGTGGGTTCCAAGCGGTACGGCGCTGCTCGCGTAATGCGGTATCGATGCGCGCATACTTCAAGGTATTATTCGCCATCATGTTTCGTTTCAAGTTTTTATACCACTCGTGGTAGAGCGCAAAACTGACCGGATACATCCCCCATATCCAGGGAGCATCGTGCCGCAACAGCTCAACCGCCTGATTGATAACCGCTTGTCGTGCTGGGCCATTGGGCATGCTTTTAAGTGCTTCAAATAGCGCGTCAAATTCGCTACTGGCATAATTTGCGGCATTCTCTCCTCCGTGCTCTGCTTTACCATTGGGGCCGTAGAGCAGAAACAGGAAGTTTTCGGGGTCGGGGTAATCTGCATTCCAGCCCCAGCGAAACAGTTGTGCGTTGCCGCTGCTCATCTTTTCACGAAAGCGGTTATAGTCCGTATTGCGCACCACCAGTTGAATCCCCAGCTTCTCAAACTGTTTGCGGTACCAATTGAGCCACGCCTTATCATCAGGGCCGGATGCGGTTACATCAAAATGGATGGTGAGCGGCTTACCCGTCTCCACATCGCGGCCATCAGGATAGCCGGCATCGGCTAGCAGCTTTTTGGCTTGATCAAGACTCTTGCGCTGTTTGCGGCCATCAACCCACTCATAAACAGAGGGGTTAATACCCCTCTCCCCTTCCAGATAGCCAAAAATACCGGGGGGGATTGGCCCTTGTGCCGCCAGACCACGACCATTGGCAAAAATAGAGATGAATTCCTCATAGTCAACCGCGATTGAGATGGCCTGACGCAACAGCCGTGCCCGTTCACTCTCTCCTCCAACCACTGGATCCCGCATATTAAAACCCATATAAAAAATAGAGCTGGCGGGGCTGGTTTTAAGCTGAATACCTTGCGCTTGCATCGATTCACTTAACCCCATCTGTCCCGCTGCATTAAAGCTGATCGCCTGATCAAAGCTGTCAGAGCTGATACCGGATGCATCGTAGTACCCCTGTAAAAACTTGTTCCAGTAGGGAATCGTCTCCTTTTCCAGGCTAAACACCACCTTATCAATAAAAGGGAGTGGCTTTCCGGCATCAACCAACATACCCGCCGCCTCATCGCCCACTGCCCCCTCATCGGGATACTTTTCGCCGTGGAAATTGGGATTACGCGACATTACCATCTGTAAATTAGGGTTATTCACCGTTAACATGAAAGGCCCTGTTCCTACGGGGTACCAATCCAGGGTGATGTTTTTTTCTATCAACCCCGGCTGACTATAGAGTCGCGTGGCCTCCCAAGGAACCGGAGCAAAAAAAGGCATCGCCAGCCAGTAGACAAACTGAGGATAATTACCCTTTATTTTAATTCGGTAGGTATAACGGTCGACCAGCTCAACACCCGTTAGCGGATAATCACGCAGATCCAGCCACTCATCAGCATGGCGTGCTTGTTGCAGCGTTTTACGATACTCATCTAGGCCTTCTATATATTCACTCATCAGGCCCAGAATCGGCGAGTTTAAACCCGGGTGGGCCAGCCGTTTAATCTGATAGATGTAATCATCAGCAACCAACTCACGGCTACCATTCTGCTCCATATCATAGAGTGTATGTATCGATGCCAGCTCACTGCTTGAGAGCGTATGGTAAAGATAATGATCACCCTCCCGAGCAAAAGCGGGGTGCGGCTGGTATTGAATACCCGGCTGTATTGTTATCTCATAAATTGTATAGGCAACTTCACCCACGGCATTTTCTAACTCATTACCCTCAGCATCAAGGTAACTCACCTTTGGTAAAGACTCACCCGTCAGCGGGATCAACTCATAAGGCCGTTTTAGATAATGATACTGCACCACTGGCTCATAGATTTGCCCAGTAAAAACAATTTCGTTGGAGCTGTAGGAGATAGCGGGATCAAGATGTTTAGGGCGCTCTTGAAATGAGCTATAAAGCGTATTGTCGCCACTCTCATCCGCAGGATAGGGGTTATTCCAGGCACCATCACAAGCGCTAACAAAAGCCATAACCATGCAAAGAAAGATAAAAGTGGAAACCCGCATTCTGAACTCGCGTTTTATAAATATGCACAGTTATACCGAGCAAACCTCTGAAAAACAAGCGATACCCTCATCCCAGATAGAAACATTAGATGATCTATAGGCTGTTGTGCAGCGCGTAGTTTTTGCGCTGAAATAAAAGCGCTGTAAAATACCCGCAAGCCGCTCTATAATGCCCGCAGGCGTTTTTAGCCTCTCCTTAATGAGAGCGGTTAAAACAGACATACAAGATAAGCATAGAAAAGGTTCGCACTATGGGTATTCTCTCCGGTAAAAACGCACTCATTGTTGGCCTTGCCAGCAATAAATCCATCGCCTACGGCATTGCAAAAGCGATGCAGCGTGAAGGTGCCGATCTGGCTTTCACCTACCAAAACGAAAGATTACGTGGCCGTGTTGAAAAAATTGGTGCTGAATGTGGCTCTGAAATTTTCATACCCTGTGATGTTAGCAGCGACAAAGAGATCGAAAAAGTATTTGAACACCTTGACAACTACTGGGATCACGTCGATATCATTATTCACTCGGTTGCCTTCGCCCCCCGTGAAGAGCTCGAAGGGGACTACCTGGAGTGCGTCACCCGTGACGGCTTTAAAACAGCCCACGACATCAGCTCATACTCCTTTGCGGCACTCGCTAAAGCCGGTCGTAACATGATGCAGGGGCGCAACGGCTCACTCATCACCATGAGCTACTTAGGTGCTGAACGCTTCATCCCTAACTACAATGTAATGGGTATCGCCAAGGCCAGCCTAGAAGCCAATGTTCGCTACATGGCAAATGCTGTTGGCCCAGAGGGTATTCGTGTCAATGCGGTCTCCGCAGGCCCGATTCGCACTTTAGCCGCTGCGGGCATCAGCGGCTTTCGTCGGATGCTGGACTACTCAGAAGAGAACTCACCGATGCGCCGTAATGTCACTATCGATGATGTCGGCAACGTAACCGCCTTCCTCGCCTCCGACCTGGCAATGGGCGTGACCGGTGAAGTGATTCATGTCGATAGCGGTTATCATACCGTGGCAATGCCACAGAAGATCTAGCCATGCCAGCGCTTTAAAACGTCGGCGAGTGCCGGCCTTTTAAAGCAGACAACATTAAAATGTTGCCAAAACAAAAAAACCGCTTGTAGCTCAGCTGGATAGAGCGGTCCCCTCCTAAGGGACAGGTCAGTGGTTCGAATCCACTCAAGCGGACCATTTCATGCTCGGCCACGTCACAATCAGCGCAGCCCCCACTGCTCAAACCAACAGACAAAGGTCCCCATGTCTAACGCCCCCAAAATAGGCGATACAGTCGCCAACTTCACCCGCCCTGCAACCGGTGAGCAAAACATCTCACTCAGCAACCTTCGTGGTAAAAACATTGTGCTCTATTTTTACCCGAGAGACAGCACACCAGGCTGCACCACCGAGGGGCAGGATTTTCGTGACCTACACGCTGAGTTCAGTCAATTAAATACCGTGATTCTTGGCGTCTCCCGAGACACCATGAAGCGCCATGAAAACTTTAAAAGTAAGCACAGCTTCCCCTTCGAACTGCTCTCCGATGAAGATGAAACCCTGTGCCGAGCATTTGATGTTATCAAACTAAAAAAACTCTACGGAAAAGAGTCATTCGGTATTGAAAGAAGCACTTTCCTCATCGATGAAGCTGGCATCCTTCGTCATGAGTGGCGAAAAGTTAAAGTAAAAGAGCATGCCAATGCAGTGCTTCAAACGGTTAAGGATGTTCTGAAATTTAGGCCAAGCTAATAAGTGTTATGCTAAGTAAAGCGCCCTGTGTGAAGCCACATGCAGGGTGTTGTGGGGGCTTAGAGGTTAGAAACCCTTGGCTACCCGATTAGGTGTTCTTTGTTCAATATCACCAAATATCTTCAACTGACGGATCATCGTAACGATCCAGAGTAGCCAACCATTCTGACATGCTTTCTTTGATTTCTTCTTTTAAATCATCCAAGTCATTTTTTTCTATTAACCCTTT
This sequence comes from Gammaproteobacteria bacterium, assembly GCA_021647245.1. Classification (NCBI taxonomy): domain Bacteria; kingdom Pseudomonadati; phylum Pseudomonadota; class Gammaproteobacteria; species Gammaproteobacteria bacterium. The sequence goes on along the minus strand of JAKIVC010000005.1, from coordinate 39,388 downwards.
CTCATACAGGAAAGTGTAAAACCTTTTAATGCTTGTCGCATTGCCTTTGATGCTTGATCGGCTTGCCCACATTGCCTTTTTGATAAACCAATATCCAAGAAACATACCTACAGCACCAACACCCTCCGTTGCTTCTATTGCATCTTCGTACAGTAGATATTCGTTTAAGTAGAAACCAATGTTTGAGAGATGATTGCTTATCGTGTTTTCCGACAACCCGGTTGATTTCAGAAAAACCTCAAACTCATTTAATAGCTGTTCATTGGTTTTCCTTATCTTTTTGCACTCGTTCTCGTATCTTTCGTAATCATCCATTTTTCTTCTCAATTGGTTGATGTTTTTTTGCACCTAACGAGGCTGTAGAAAATCCCCTTCTGAGTCCTTTACTACCTGCCCAGCGTCTCTTTTTTGATTATCCTAACCATCTCTCAATTCCACATCACTTTCAATGACAATCATCTTCCACTCCGATATTTACCTGCAAATAGCAGTATCTACAGCTATTAAGGGCCATATTTGGCCTCCTTTACCCTCAGTGGGTTAATTGTCCATAGTTGGCCAGTTTCTCTATATCGCAACGCTTCTTCGCTGTTAAATGTAAAGTCGCTGGGGAGGCCGTTGAGTTAATGGCGGCGCATCGGGTATGCACTTGGCGGTTTAATCTGCCCTACAATAGAGACCTCACCACTTCATTTGAGGCGGTGAGGTCACTCAACTGACTACCTTTCCGCTAGGAGGCTGTCGGACTTAGGGTGAATCTACTGCGGAAAAGCCATTCAGGCCCATTTCTCCGATCATTTTCGTTGAATATGCTCAATATTCACCTCAAACGATCAAAAAAATGGACTCAAAATGGCTTTCCCTCGCTACGATCACCTAAGCCCGACAGCCTCCTAGCTTAGCTTTGGAGAACCAGGCGAACAGGGTGGGTAAGATAAACAGGGTTAAGAAGGTGGCGCTGAGTAGCCCACCTACAATCACCGTGGCCAGGGGTTTTTGAATTTCGGCCCCTACGCCAGTCGAAATCAGCATCGGTATGAGTCCGAGTGCCGAGGTGATGGCGGTCATCAATACGGGGCGCAAACGTGAGGTTGCGCCACTGAAAACAGCCTCTTCCACCGACAATCCATCCGCTATCCGTTGATTTATGCTCTCCACCATGACTACGCCATTCAGTACCGCAACGCCAAACAGGGTAATGAAGCCGATAGAGCTGGGTACCGAGAGGTACTGCCCGGAGAGGTAGAGGGCGAAGACTCCACCAATCACCGCCAGCGGTACGTTGACCAAGATAAGCAGTGCCTGACCGACTGAGTTGAATGCGAAGTAGAGTAGCAGTGCAATCAGTGCCAAAGAGAGCGGTACAATCATACTGAGCCGTTGTTGCGCTCGCTGCTGGCTCTCAAATTGTCCTCCAATATCGACCGAGTAACCGGAGGGTAGCTCTACTTGTTCTGCAATCGCACGCTGGATGTCTGCTACCACACCGCCCATATCACGCCCCTGTACATTGGCTTGAATGACTACACGCCGCTGCACATCGTCTCGGCGCACTTGGGGCGGCCCGGATTCAATGCTGATTTGGGCAACATCTCCTAACCTTACCCAGGCACCCGTGGGTGCTTGCAGGCGCAGGTTGTTAATCGCAGTCGGATCAACGCGGAACGATTCGGCTAGACGAACATAGATGTCGTAGCGCTCATTGCCATTGATGATCTGCCCCGCCTCGCGACCACCCAGGCCATCCCGGACAATCGCCATCACATCACCCACGGCTAACCCATAACGGGAGAGCTGCGCTCTGTCGGGTCGTATCACCAGTTGCGCTTCGCCGACAATCTGTTCCATTGCCACATCCCGCGCACCGTCAACACTTTGTATCACTTGTTCAATAGCCGCACCCTTCTCTGCTAATACCGCCAGATCAGGGCCAAATAGTTTAATCGCCAGCTGCGCCTTCACGCCTGACAGTAGCTCATCCACTCGGGTCGCTATGGGTTGTGAAAAGTTGAGCAGTAGGCCGGGGTGTTGCTCCAGCTTATGTTCCATCAATCCTTGCAACTCCTGGCGATTGCGGGCACTGCTCCACTCACTCACCGGTTTCAAGCCAATATATATTTCGATATTGTTAACCGGCTCTGGGTCACCGCCAATTTCTGGGCGGCCCACTCGACTCAAGGCGTAAGTGACTTCGGGGAACTCCAGTAACATCGTTTCCAGTTTTGGGGCAACCGTGAGTGCTGTCTCCAGGCTGGCCGAAGGGGCTAGTGTAACGCGCAGATTGATGGTTCCCTCTTCTAGCTCTGGCACAAACTCGGTACCTAACTGCGGTACCAGTGCGACTGTAGCTATCATCAGCAACACCGCTCCACCCACTACGATGCGGGTTCTTTTTAGCGCCCAACGCAAACCACGACGATAAAGCTTATCCAACGGCTTGAGAACAAAGCTCTCTTTTTCGCGCACGCCGTGGCGGAACAGGTAGGTGGCCAGTGCCGGCACAATGATCAGCGCGACAAAAGCTGCCGCCACCACTGCCAGCATAATGCTGATGGCCATAGGCTGAAACAGCTTCGCCTCAACACCTTCAAAACTGAACAGCGGTAAAAACACCACCAGAATAATTGAGGTGGCAAAAAATATCGGACGCGCCACCTCCCTGCCGGCAATTTGCAGCCGTAACGCAATGCCGTTTTTATCATGGGCGACATCATAGGGGTCTGCATCTTGAGCGCCTGCACGGGCATGGGCTTGTTTGTCATGTTCGGCATCGGGGTGTGTGAGGTGTTTGAACATATTGTCCACCATCACTACCGAACCATCCACCAACATACCAATAGCCACCGCAATGCCACCCAGTGACATCAGGTTGGCTGAGAGGCCAAACCAGGCCATGATCATCAGCGCGATACCAATGGAGATGGGAATCGAGATCAGCACCAGAAAAGTCGCCCGCAGGTTCATTAAAAACAGCGCCAGCACCACCACAATAAATATGAAGGCCAGCAGCAGCGCATTAACAACCGTGCTCACCGCCTGGGTGATCAGATCACTCTGATCATAAAAGACCTCAAAGCGTACGCCTTCAGGCAGGGCCTGCTGAATTAACGCCACACGGCTTTCGATTCCGTCAATGGTGCTTTTGGTATTGGAACCCATCCGTTTCAGCACAATACCGGCCACCACTTCACCCAGCACCTGCGGATCACCTTGGGCATCGCGGCGTGTCATGGTAACGGCACCTTGGCGTATTTCACTGCCCAGTGCCACCGTAGCCACCTGAGCCACTGTTACCACCGTTCCATCCACCGTTTTCAGCGGAATTTGTCGCAGCTCCTTCAGCCCCTGCTCATCATGACTTAACCAGCCGACACCGCGAATAACCAACTGCTCCTGACCGCGATCCATATACCAGCCGCCCGCATTGGCATTGTTGTTCTCCAGCGCTGTAACCACATCCTGCTGACTCAACCCATAGGCCAGCAGACGGGATGGATTCAGATTAACCTGATACTGCTTAACATCTCCCCCAAAGGAGAGTACCTCGGTCACCCCATCCACTGGCATCAGCAGCAATTTGACCACCCAGTCATTTAGACTACGCAGCGCCATGGCATCAAAGCGGCTTTTGTCATCCGCCACTAGCAGGTATTGATAGATCTGCCCCAGGCCCGAAGTATTGGGGCCAATCTCGGGCATTCCCACCCCGTCGGGAATCAGCTCTTTTGCCGATTGCAATCGCTCAAATACTAACTGGCGGGCAAAGTAGATATCTTTCCCCTCTTTGAACACCACCGTGATACCGGACAAGCCGGTTTTGGAGATCGAACGCACCTGCTCCACATCAGGCAGGGCATACATCACCGCTTCGATGGGAAAAGTGATTAGCTGCTCAACCTCTTCCGAGGCCAGGCCAGGTGCTTCTGTATTGATGGAAACTTGAACATTGGTCACATCAGGAAAGGCATCTAGGTTCAGTTTTGGAATAATAAGTGTCGCAGCAGCTGTTAACGCCAGCAGACCAATCACAACCAATAAACGGTTGATAACTGACCAGTCGATAATACGATTCAACATAATCTTTATCTCTCTGCTCAGTTAATTAATGGTTGTGCGGATCAAAGCCACCCTTGGCCATTTCAGACTGCACAAAGAAAGCACCTTTACCCACGATGGTAGTGCCCTCTTCAATACCTTCAATCAACATACGGTCACCCACCGTATCCAGCACCGTCACCTCTTTGGGTTCAAAACGACCGGGGGCGATCTCCACAAACAGCTGCCAATCACCCTCGGGGCTGCGTAAAATTGCCGCTACTGGTACCACCAGACCCTGACGTTTTTGATTACCTTCGATAACAACATTCACAAACTGCCCAGGGTGTAGCTCATCGTTGCGATTCTCCACTTCAATATGCACCGCCAGGGTGCGTGTGGTCGCATCCAGTGTGTGGCGAGCCTGCACAACTTTCCCGCTCATCCAGCGCTTGCCAACCTGCACCTGGGCGGGTGATTTCAGTGCAATACGGGCCGCATCATCCGGTGTTAGACGTGCCTCAACCCAGAGCAGAGACTCATCACTGATCTCCATCAATACATAACCCGGCTCAATCAACTCACCCACCACAAAATCATCGCTAATGAGGGTGCCATCTTGAAATGAGAGCAGGTCAAATTCACCCGTGGCACGCGTGGCATCGCCGGTTTCAATCAAAGACTCGATCTGCTGCTTCGTCATACCGTAGGCGTTAACCTTGGCGTAAGCCTGCTGATAAGCTATTTGAGCGGCAACAAAACGCTTTTCAGAGAGCACTTTACGCCCCAGCTTCTCAACGCGGCGCAGCTCAACACTCGCCTCCATCAACGCCCCTTGTGCTTCTGCCATCTCAACACTGGAGAGGGTAATTAATCGCGCTCCCTTTTTGACGTGATCACCAAGATAGGCGTGTCGCTTTATCACTTGAGCAGCGGTGCGAGGTGTTATCTTGGTCGTTCGATAAGCATTCAATATCGCCTCACCCGGTGCGGTGATGGCACCACCCAGTGATTGGCGTGTAACGATCATCGTCTCAATACCGGCGATACGACGCTGAGTCTCGCTCAACTCAACATCACTCACCTCTTCACCATGGCCGTGACCATCATCATCCGCCTCATCGTGACCACCGTGGTCGTGACCGTGCTCTTCATGGCCATCACCCTGATGTTCATGTTGCTCTTTTTCGTGCTGATGCCCCTCTTCACCGTGCGGGCCATGGCTCTCGATCATTTCAATGTCTGAAAAATCATCCAGACCCTCATCATCATGGCCATGTCCCTCACCAGCAAAAACAGTACCGGGAGCTGTCAGGCTCAATAAAACCCATAAAATCAATCTGCTTTTCATTTACTTACTCTCCAGAATTCTCTGTTTGTGCAGGGGTAAAACCCAACCATGTTTCAACCTGAGCTGACGCATCCAGCCAGCTAATTGCCGCCCGCCACACCTCTCCCATCAACCGCGTCGCTGCGGTCTGGGTATCTATATTCTGTTTCGCCTGAATCAGGTAATCAGTCGCGGTCAACTCTTCAGCCTGCCATAGCTGCTCCAGCAAACTCATCTGTTGACGATGCGCCTGTTTCCCGTTGGTAACCCAGGCAGCCCAGGCACGGGCGGTGTTATGGAAGCGCCCCAGCGTACCCTCAAGACGTGCTTTGGCGCGGCGATGAGCATCGTGATAAGCCAGCTCTTCAACCACCGCATCATAAGAAGCTGCACGGACACCCGCCTTAAAGTTATTGCGCACAAATAGCGGGATCTCCAGCGTCAGCCCCAGCAAGCGCTCAGAGCCCTCACGGCCAGCACGAAAGCCAATGGTGGGGTCAGACTGCCCTTGGCTTTCCGCCAAACCAATGCGTGACTTGGCTAGCTCCATTCGACTACGCAACACAGCAAGCGCGGGGAGTGATTGAAGTAGCGCAGGGTCAATCCGCTTCGGAGGTGCTGCCAGCTGACGGGGTAACGGCGGCCAGTTAACGTGATCAAAACCGGTCACTGCCCGCAGTGCCGCTTCAGCTTCGGCCAGCTCACTCTCTCTCGCCGCTTGCTTCATTAACGCTTCACTATAAGTAACATGGGCCAAAGTACCCTCTAGTGCCCCCATATCGCCCGCAGCCTGGCGCTGCTGCACCGTATCAAGAAACCCTTTCATCAACTGGCTACGCTGCATCGACAGCATTTGCATTTCGCGTGCGGTAAAGTAGTGCGCCAGCGCCTCTAGGGCTTCCACCGCAACCTGCTGGCGTTGTGTTATAAATTCCGCCTCAGCGAAACGTACCGCAGAGTGGGCCATACGCGTTTTAGCCAGACGCTTATCCCCCCAATCCAGCGTTTGGCGAAAACCGATTGAAGCCGTATTCACATCCGTGCGTTCGGCCTCCAGTTCAAGGGCCGGGTTATAAAGAGGGCGATCTGCGCCATCGACTCGCGCCCGCGCCGCTTCAATCGCCGCTTGCGCCCCTTGAATTGTTGGGCTATCGAGCCACACCTGCTGAATAAAAACCTGGAGTGATGGGTCAACTAACTGCGCTACATCAGCACTAATGGTCAGGGTCGAGAGGGGTCTCTCAGGGGAAGGTACTGCCCAGACGGGTAACACCAGACAAGCGAATACGCCTGCCGATAAATATTTTTTAAACAACATAAACTAAATCCTTCGCGTGCAAAGAAAAACACTACGCATCACCTTAGGCGACACATAACAAAACAGCGAAAATTTAGGCGATAGGAGGTCTTAAAAGTGGGGCTATATAGAGGGAGTGGGGAGTCTGTGCGGGTACCAAAAAATCACTCTTGCTGTTCGCAGCAAAAGGTGTGGTTTGAGTAAAAACCAGACCCACCAAATGGGCGCTGCCGTGGCCACAGTGATTATCATTGTGCAAATCGCCCTCGCTGTGATCATGCTGTTCACAAGCGGAGAGATCAACAGAGAGCAGGTCATGACCCATCGCTGCTTCGGGATGAATATCCCAAGCATAAGCCAACCCTAAACTAAGGTTGGCTAACAGCAACAAACAGATCAGTATCTTCTTCATGATAGTGGCTAATTTAGGTGAAGTGTGGCGATGCTGTCAACCCTAACCCCCAAATAGAGGTGCGAAATAACCTCATCACCTAAAATTAATCACTCTTGTGCGGGTGAAATCGTGAGTAGCTTACCGTCAGAGTCAACCGCGACAGCACCCGTTGTTTTCAACATTTGGCTAACACCCTCACCCACCTGTACCGGCACCGCGCCCGCACGTGCCATCTCCCTTCCTGAAAATGAACCCGAGACCAGCAGGTTCAGATAGAGCCTTCCCTCATGACTTGGTGAGATAAATATCTCCTCGGTTACTCTGCTGCCACTCTGCTGTGAACCAAAATTCACAGCATAGCGCCCGCTGGGCAGTGTTAACCCCTCCCCTGCGCTCACCGTCAGCGTGAGGTTTTCAACGTCGGCACTGGCCGTTAAGGTCACTGTCACCAGTAGGTCTTCCCCTAGTGATACCTTTTTAGGCACGCTGTAAGCGATCGCAATCGGTGCTGATATTTTATGCGAAGCGGGCACTTCGCCATCGATGTAGCTCACGCTCTTTTCTGCACAACCACTCAACCCAAGCAGTAACACGCCAGTCGATAAAAACAGTAAAAATAGATGTTTCATTATATCTCTCATTCAAGTTATTTAGCGGGGTGATAAAGTCAATTAATAGCAACCTCGAAACACTCCTCGCCATTATAAAGAGCGTTGACCACATCATAATCAAATATCTCGATAATATGCCATCCACTTGAGAAGTTCATGACCACTGTTTCCGTGCCGCCCTGGCCAAAAACATCCCTTGAACCCACAAGCCCCCCCTTTTTGAAAACATCGATCACCGCATCGCCATTACTATCGGGTGCTGCGGTCACGGTATAACTACCCGCAGTTGGAATGTTGACCTGTAAAAAACGGCGATTCATCAGTTTGTTGCCATTACCATTGCCACCATGAGTGCAGACTGAAAGTGCCGCAGCACCCACAGTGATGGGGATATAGAGCGGCAATCCATTGGCTTCACCACCGCTATTGGTTTCAGTCTGTGTGCTATCCCACTCATCCAGTGCCGTGGTGGTGATATTTTCATAACTGAGCAGGCTATTAATGGCTGCAATATCTCCCGGGTTGTTCGCTTTTATAAAGCTCATGAATGAGTGAATGGTGGTAAATGAGTCGGTGTTCTTTTGCTCATTAACCAGCACATTGTAAATGGGTGAAAAACCCAGCGATATCGTGTCGATTCCATCCTCATCTGTGCTGTCATAGAGATCATAAAGGATGCTCTGAATCGACGCGGTGCTATACCAACCCACTGACTCCGTGTCGAAGTCATTATCATCAAGGTTGATCAGGATACCTGTCTGCCCTTGTGACGGCCCGAGGGTATCGACATAATTAATATTATCGGTAACCATTCCTGAAAAGGCATTACCAAAGCCCTCGCCAAACGCAACTCTGGGATCCAATTTTTGCCCTGAGCTGTGTGGTCCACCAATGTGGTCGGATCGTGACAATACGGACTCAAAATAATGCCCCCACTCATGAGCAATGATATGGCTATCGTACTCATCCGTATCATTATTGGCATGACCCAAGATGTAAAGTTCGCCCTGTGAAAATAGAGAGGTACCAATCTCTCCAATGGCGGCATTACCCGCCACCGCAACATTGTTAACACTCCAGTTAATCAACAGCTGGGGCAAGTCGACCGTTGCATCCGCAGCCACCACCATATCCACCGCTTGATAAACGGTATTCAAAATAGCAAAGGGTGCCGCTACCCGTGCTGAAGAGTATGATGCACCGCCCCAGCCAGAGGGTGCGTGGAGGTTTTTATCCAGAATAGCCACGGTGCCCGAATTAAACGGGCTGCTCTGCATCGCATAAAGCGCCTGACTATTGGTATTATCCACCACCTGAATATCCCATGAAGGGCCCCCGGTTGTGAGCATTTGTGCTTTCACTCGGATGGTGATGTTTGTCGCAGCGGGTACCGTCATACTATAAGCACCCGTAGCATCGGTTGCCGCCAAGCCCACCCGTAAATCATCTGACACCCTGATGGCTTCAACCACAACACCCCGTGCAGGCTTGGCTGTTTGGGCCGCATAATCAAGGCCCGATGTGGTCGATGTCGGTATGTGGTCAAATGTAACTAACCCGGAAATGGTGAGATCACCTATAACACTATCAAAGCTCGCCGTTACGGTGCAGTCTGCCACTACAGCCGCAGTGGTATAGGTGTTTCCGGCCCGTGAGCCGCCACAACCTGACACACTTGCAATACTAAAACCATCAATGGGTATTATGGATAGATCAGCATAACCCCCTTCACTAACGGTTACCGTTGTGGGGTTAATCTCTCCCCCAACACCCACAGAAGTGCTAACGGTGAAATAAGTAGTCTCCACCGCACCCTCACCACCACAAGCCGACAGTAAGGCTAAAAAAAAGAGCAGGCAGGTTAATTTAGTGATGTTGTTGAGTATCATTGTTACCCCTTTCACCCGGCTTATTCAGATCATAAACAAAAAAGGCGACCCGAAGGCCGCCTCTAGGTGAGTACCGTTATTGCCTGTGTAGCTTTGAGAAGCCGGGCGAGCGGGCTGCTCTTCCATTATCTGCTCGTTCGACCTCAGCACCACTTTTTAACATCTGCATGTCGGGTTTGAAGAACTGATCAGTGCCACCTGTTAAACTCTCCCACCCTGATAGCTCTGTAGTGACCGCCTCCTCAAATGAACCACCTAAGATAAAGAACTGCCATAAATCATCAATACCCGAGACGAAGTCGAAGTCAGTGGCCTCGACTCTTAGACCATAAACATTATTGAGAAGCGAGGTAGTATCAATCCACTCATCAGCCGGGGCTGGCAACTCCATTACCTGCCAATCGCTCGCATCAGGTGCCAGAATAACCGCCCAGTCTATGCTCTCTTCACCCGACATACCGCCATAAAATGTCATCGATATTTCAACAAAGTCACGCGGTGTTTCACCTGACAATGTCCAGCTGACTACGTTGGTAGTCTCGTCAAAAGCCATATTACTGAAGCTGTAGTCAGGCACAGGGACAACGAGTGACTGAGGTAGCGTGTTGTAACGTTTTTCACTCGTGAACCCGGAATCCCAGTTTGCACTCTCTGCTCTAACTCTGTAGTAATCAACTGGAAATTCTGTGGGAACCTGTAAGCCACCCGAGGCACCAGGTCCATAAGCGCTGCTCGCCAGTTCGTAGCCAAAGCCAACGCGAAACCCTTCAATCTCAATCCGCCCCAAATCGGTGCTTGGCTCGGTGCTCCAGCCTGTCGTCACTGGGGTGCGGTTTAATGGAATATCATAAGTGGCCCCATCTGTAACGGTTTGATCCAGTAGAAAACCATAGGCAAGGAATAGATCAGTATTGGGAAAGGAGCCCATGGTTTCCGCCAACAAGCTCAGCGTTCCATCACTCTGTAGCTGATATTCATAAACTGCACGATTACTCAACAATCCAGAGCCATTCGAAAAGTCCCACCACCCATAGGTTGGCATTATTGAAGTGCGCCCCGCGTTGGCGGGCACTTCACTAAGGGTGTAGTTAACTGAGGCCACTGGCGTTTGTGACCCAGCAGACCCCTCATCGCTTAACCCTCTGTAATAAACAATATCAGCAGCTGTTTGCATCTCTATGAAACTCTCTATCTCATAGCTGCTGTACCCTTGAAAGACTAACTCATACACAATGGTAAAAGTGGCTCGTGAGCGGCCAATATCACCAAAATCTACCACACCGTCAGCACCGCTGGTTAGGGTTTGGGCAATCGTTTGGTTATCGGTGTTATAAAGTGCCACAACTACACCGGCAAGCGGCTGATCACTCTCAATATCATCCTTAAAAATAAAGCTCAAAGAGTTACCTGTGACGGCACCAACATAGACAATGGCAATATTTTGACTCACCTCACCGCCTTTGCCATCAGTAACGACGACGGTCAGTATCGCCGTTCCAGAGCCTACTGCCGGAGCACTCCAGGTTACCGAGGCACCACTGGTGGTATTGAAACTGCCCTGACCAGCGCTCCAGCTATAGCTCAGGGTGTCACCATCTTCATCACTGGCACTTGCTGTAAGTACGACTGCCTGACCATTATCAACCGCACCTTCGGGTGCGCGCGTGATGTGGTTGATTACTGGTGCACGATTGGCAATTTCAAAGTTCACTACTTGCGGGGTGTTTTCATCCACAACGGTAACCGTCGTAGCCATTTGTCCCACAGCAAACAGAGTTACTGGTTGGCCAACGGGTACCTCAAGCTCATAGTTACCATTACTGTCAGTGGTTGCGCTAGCGCCAAAAGAGGAATTTATAACATAACCTGCCACCGGGGTGTTGCTGCTTTCAAAGGTAACCTGGCCGGTTATACGACCATCATAACTAAGCACAATGTTATTGGTAAGATCAACACACTGCCCAACATTAGCGATGGTGCTGCCTTCTGTGGTCGGGGTGAAAATGTCATTGTTAGCGACATCGCCTTCATTGGCGCTGGTCACATCGTAAGGAAAGCTCACCATACCCTGCTCTACAAACAGGCGAATTCTATCCGTAACACCCCCCTCGCTGCGTTTAACCGTTACACAACCCTGGCCATCAGAATCGGTATTGACCGGCCTGGAGCGACCATTATAGGTTACCCCTTCAGCAATCAACTGCACGCCTGCAAGCGGCTGACCATCTCCATCCACAACAGTGGCACAGAGACACGCGTGTTCATTGAGTGGTCGATCCACATTCCACCAGGTGAAGTGAGTCACCTTGGCTCGAGCATAAAGTACCCCGCCTTGATCAATAACTGACGCATTATCAATTGTCTCAGGTGTCGCAGGATCCGCATCTTCACGAATCCAGACCGCATCAACTTCATCATAAGACCACCATTCAATGGTATCACCGGCACTATAAACAGTTTGCAGGCTGGCTGGCAGGCGCAAGGTAATGGTGACCGGTGCATTGACCTCGGTTATCTCATTACCATCGGCGTCGTAGATAGTGATCTCTGTAAAAACAATACTCTCTAAGGGAGTATCTGCCACAGCGCCTGAAGCAACTGCGGCCATATAGTCACCAGGAAATGTTGGGCGACCTTCATCGGTAGTCGGGTCACCCACCGCGACATTTACCGTTACATTGCCACTGCCCAGTGAGCCAGCTGGAAATGAGAGCTGAGCCAAGGGGTCGCCGGTTGGGTTATTGGGGTCGGTCACATCAAAGCTTTGTTCGTTATCGGCATTCATCTGCTCAGAGTAGTGATACTGAAGCAGGTTAGCGGTTAACGAATAGGTTTTATTGGCTTCCACGGGTAGCGTGCGTTGAAAAGTGGCATAACCTTCTTTTTCATAGGTCACCACCAACAGACCACCGCCGGGAACGGGCACATTGTTCAGCTCATAAAAGCCATTCAAATCAGTTGTTGCGGATTGACCGCCTGCACTGACTTCAACGCCCGCAATGCCGCCGCTTCCGATCACTGAACCACTGATCACATCAACAACCTGCGGAGCGCTACTATCGCCATCGCTGCCGCCACCCGAAGCAAAAATACTGGCCAAGCCCACCATGAAAACCAGCACCAGTCCGATGTTTTTCAGCCAATTGGCACTTATGTCGTTATGAATCATCCCTCACCTCCATAAATATACTTTCTAACACCCTATTCCGATACCGGCGCTATTTCAAATAAAAATAGCGAGTCGCTTTGTTTTTTGCCCGAATTTGGTAGTTGCTTTATAGTGACGGCACATCAGGGAGAGATTAACCATTTCATATGCAGACCACGACAGCCATGCCTTTTCATCGCGACCCACCACCCTTTTCAGATAAAAAAAGTGCCCACCAGTGGTTACGGTTTTTCCTCGGAATATTTTCATTAATCATCGGTTCACTGGTCTACCTGGTCGACCGTCCCGCCGATACTTCCTACCTCATCCCACAATCATTAAGCCTGTTTGAGAGTAGCGCTACCCTGTTTGGTGTAGCGGGGAACTACCTACCCACCTTCAGCCATGTCTTTGCCTTTATCTTAATCACGGCCGCATTGAGCCCTGTCAGGCACTCAACCTACTTGCTAATATGTGGTGCCTGGCTAATTATTGAGTGCCTGTTTGAGATGATGCAGCATAGCGCTATCAACGAATTTATTATCTCTGGACTAGCCACTGCTGTTACCGAGCAACCCCTCGTAGAGCATGCAATAAATTATTTTCAGAATGGCCGCTACAACACGATGGATATGTTGTCCATCGTCGCTGGAGTTATCGCCGCTTATTTTGTGTTGCGAATAACAGAAAAATAGTACTTCATCTATTAATCGCAAGAATAAAGACCCCGACTCTCATTACCTTTATAATAGCCACTTCAAATCAGTGAGTAGAACACCATGGCAACACTGTTTTTCAAACTCAAAGGCGTGCCCGAGAGCGAGGCGGATGAGATCCGCCAGTTACTGGATGAACATGAAATTTCATTTTATGAGACGCCACCCAGTATATGGCAAGTATCGATGGAAGCGATCTGGCTACGCAATGATGAGCAGCTCGAGCAGGCAAAACAGCTACTGGCCGAGTATCAGGAGCAGCTTTCAATGCGAATAAAAAGTGAGTATGCCGAGCTGGAAAAACAGGGGAAAGCCCCTAGTTTGTGGGGGCGATTTAAAGAGGATCCTATGCAGTTTATCGTCTTTTCGCTGATTATAGCCTTCGTTATTTATCTCTCAATCATCCCCCTCTCTTCTCTGAGTTTTGATTGATTTACAATGAAACCTTTGCACGAGAGGAGGCGTGAAAAAAAGCGATAAACGTTGACTGGCTGAGGCGAAAAGAACAGGGCGTAGCGAGCTACTCATAAGGCTTTCATCAACAATTAGATGAGTACGCTGAGTCGTTAAGTTTATTCCTGAGTAATTTAGATGATTATTACGCTATAATGGCGATATTTTACAGTCCATCAGCGGTGACTCCCTCCATGCAACCTGCCAAAAATATATTCTCTTACCGCCAATATTGGGCCAAACGCTTTGGTACCGCACCCTACCTGCCCCTCTCCCGCCAACAGATGGACGAGTTGGGATGGGATAGCTGCGATATTATTCTGGTAACCGGTGATGCTTATGTGGACCACCCAAGCTTTGGCATGGCTGTTATTGGGCGCGTGCTTGAAGCTCAGGGCTTTCGTGTCGGCATCATCTCTCAGCCAGATTGGCATCGTAAAGAGGCCTTTGCCGAACTGGGAAAGCCCAACCTGTTTTTTGGGGTGACTGCGGGCAATATGGATTCAATGGTCAACCGCTATACTTCTGATCGCCGTATTCGCTCCAATGATGCCTATACCCCCAAAGGAGAAGGTGGTTTGCGCCCGGACCGTGCGACGATCATCTACACGCAACGCTGCCGAGAAGCCTTTAAAGGGGTACCGGTAGTCATTGGCGGTATTGAGGCGAGCCTGCGGCGTATTGCTCACTTTGACTACTGGTCGGAAAAGGTACGCCGCTCCATCCTTTTTGATGCAAAAGCCGATTTGCTGGTGTATGGCAATGCTGAACGCCAAATTGTAGAAATTGCACACCGACTGGCTGCCCACGAGCCAGTATCCGAGCTAACCAATATTCGGGGTACCGCTTTTATTGTTAACAACCAGCATCTACCGGATGGCTGGAGCGAGATGTCAGCCGATGAGATCGACACAGGTGACCAGCCCACCCCTCAGGCCAACCCATACTCAGCAGAGCCGCCCTGTGACAATACACGCACCGTAGCGAGCAGCGAGAAGAAGGTAATCACCTTACATCGTCGCCCCAAGCTTGACCGTAGCCGAACCGTAGTGCGGCTACCCAGCTATGAAGGGGTAAAGCGTGACAAAGAGCTCTATGCCCACGCTTCGCGTATTTTGCACCTAGAGACCAACCCCGGCAATGCCCGCGCCTTGCGCCAACACCATGGCGATAAAGATATTTGGTTAAACCCACCCCCAATTCCACTCTCCACAGCGGAGCTGGATGCTATCTATGACCTTCCCTTTAGCCGCCGACCGCACCCCGACTATCGAGATGACAATATTCCCGCCTATGAGATGATCCGCTTCTCAGTGGCGATTATGCGGGGCTGTTTTGGCGGCTGCACCTTCTGCTCGATCACTGAGCATGAGGGGCGCATTATTCAAAGTCGCTCAGAGGAGTCGATTATTCGGGAGATTGAAGTGATGCGAGATAGCGTGCCGGGCTTTACCGGTATGGTTTCCGACCTAGGTGGTCCCACCGCGAATATGTACCGCCTGGCCTGCAAGAGTGAGAAGATAGAATCAGCCTGCCGCCGCCTCTCATGTGTCCACCCTGCTATTTGCGAAAACCTGAATACAGACCATGCACCGCTAGTAAAACTCTATAAGCGCGCCCGCGCGCTCCCCGGCATCAAGAAAATCCTGATCGCTTCAGGGTTGCGTTATGACTTAGCCGTTCGCTCCCCTGAGTATGTAGAAGAGCTGGCCACACATCATGTGGGAGGTTACCTTAAGATTGCACCAGAACACACTGAATCTGAAGCACTTTCAAAAATGATGAAGCCTGGAATAGGTAGCTACTACCGCTTTAAGGAGATGTTTGACAAATACTCCAAAGCAGCCGGTAAAGAGCAGTATCTGATCCCCTATTTCATTGCGGCTCATCCGGGCACAACCACTGAAGATATGTTAAACCTTGCAATATGGCTGAAACAAAACGGCTACCGAGCCGACCAAGTTCAAGCGTTTTTGCCCTCACCCATGGCGCTGGCCACCGCCATGTGGCACAGCGAACGCAATCCACTCAAGAAGATAACACGGAGTAGCGAAAAGGTTTTTGTGCCGCGGGGCTTAAAGATTCGTCGCTTACATAAGGCTTTTTTGCGCTACCACGATGCGAATAATTGGCCACTGCTGCGGGAAGCATTGAAACAGATGGGGCGAGCTGAACTCATCGGTAACGGAAAAAAACATCTAGTTCCAAACTGGCAGCCCATCGGTACTGGCGAGCAGCCACAAGGCAAACGTGGGAACCACAATAAAGGGCGAACATTTACCACCCAGCAGACCCACGGCAGGCCGAGTTCTACTCAGCAACCAAAGGGTAATTTTTCACGAAAAACAAAGGGCCAAGCTGTAAAACGAGTGACGCGGACAAAAAAATAGGGACGAACGCCCCAAATTGATTAAACGTAGTTATGAATTGCGACTGGGGTTTATTTTTCCACAACCCCATTTGCCAACATCGGTAAGCTGCATATATTCATCGGTGGATATTTTACTATCCGGCTTAACATACATGATATTAACCGTGCACATATCACGTGTTACACGTTGAATTTTATCACCATAATAACGTGGTCGCAGAATAAGCTGAGAGACTGTGTTTCCTTTATACTCAAAGGGCTTCTCCAAGTCGAGCAGAAAAAACTCATTACGGTCACGTGTCTTTACAACACCAATACTGTTTGCATGTATTGGGTTTTGTCCCGAAAAATTTGCAGGCTCATATACCTCTATTTCATGTGTACACATCGGCTGCCTCCTCTTCAAAAAAACCGCCCCATTATGGAGAAGCCCTTTCAATAGAATGGATAACCAGCCTGCCACACTTGCCATGAACATGACAAGGTAAACCGTCATCACCTCCTAATCGAAGCATAGAGACTACAACTGACGGGCGTTCTTTTCACCCTCTTCAATATTGACAAAATAGAGTAGCGCGAACCCCACAATCAACAATATTAAAACAGACAGGATAGAGAGTCGGGTGCTTTCAGAAACCAGCGCAATCCAGCCCATTAGCAGAGGTCCGATCACTGCCGCAAACTTACCTAACATATTGTAAAACCCGAAAAATTCGGCACTTTTATCAGCGGGTATAAGCCGAGCATAGAGTGAACGACTAAGCGCTTGAATCCCCCCCTGAACTAAACCAATCACCACTGCCAACAGATAAAATTCCCACACATAATTCATCTGATAAGCAAAAACTGTTACTAGCATATAGACCACTAAAGCGATCTGAATTCCGAGCTTGCAACCGTACTTTTCACCTAACCAACCGAAGGCAATCGCTGCCGGAAAACCAACGAATTGGGTAATCAAGAGTGCGACAATGAGGCTGTTTTGATCAAACCCCAGTGATAATCCATAATCAACCGCCATACGCACAATCGTATCGACACCATCAATATAGAACCAATAAGCGACTAAAAAAAGCAATACAACCCGCAGCTTTCTAACCTCATCAAAAGTATGACGAAGTTGCGACAAGCCATTAACTATATGGGACCAGGCACCTGTTTTTTTGTTTTTTACAGGCTCTTTTACCCAGAGTAGTAGCGGTATTGTAAAAAGTGCCCACCAAAATCCAACCATCACAAAAGAGAGCCGCACCGCCTCACTGCTATCAGCCAGGCCAAAGGTGAGCGGTGAAATTGTCATCCAGACACAGATAGAGAACAGCAGGCCGCCACCCAGGTAGCCCAGTGCAAAGCCAAACGCAGAGACTTTATCCAAGCTTTTACCGCTGGAAACATCAATAATTAAGGCGTCGTAAAAAGTAACACTGCCCGAGAAGCCAAGGCAGGCGCCGATATATATCAGCACCGCCAACAGCCACTCACCCTGCCCTACAAACGAGAGGGCAAAGCTCATGACGATCCCCATCAGGGCGAAGAAGAGAAGAAAACGCTTACGGGCACTGCCTTGATCAGCAATGGCACCCAGTATGGGGGCTAGAAGAACGACGATAAGACTGGCAATTGAGTTAGCCATACCCAGATAGAAGCTACTCTCGGTGGTGCTTAACTCTCCCGCCCAATACTGTTTGAAAAAAATAGGGAAAAAACCGGCCATAATCACTGTGGCATAAGCAGAGTTTGCCCAGTCATACAGTGCCCATGAGAGGATTTGACGATTTTTAAGATAACCCAGCACAATATTTTCTAATTATTCCCTAGGGGCTACCTCGTCATCTCGTCCAACGCTTCCCAGCGTGCGAATACACCCTCCAGCTCTGCCTCAAGCAGCGGTTGTTTATTGAGTATTTCATTTACCTTGTCTTGAGGCTGCTGATAAAACGCCGGATTACTGATTTCGACCTGTAACCGTTCCAGTTCATTTTCAAGGGTTTCAATACGCTCGGGTAGCTGATCAAGCTCACGTTGATCTTTGTAGCTTAGCTTCTTTACCGGCTGACTCGCCTGCGTCACGGCAGAAACTTCCGGAATTTTCACCTGTTTTTGTGGTTTTTTTTCATTTTTGGCGGTTTTTTTAGTTTGGTGTATCCAGTCTTGATAACCACCTACATATTCATTCCAGGTGCCCTCACCTTCATAAACGATGGTACTGGTTACCACATTATCCAAAAAAGCACGGTCGTGGCTTACCAACAAAATGGTGCCCTGAAACGCCTCCAGAAGCGACTCTAAAAGCTCTAATGTTTCGACATCAAGGTCATTAGTAGGCTCATCCATTACCAACAGATTAGCCGGGCGGGTAAATAGCTTGGCAAGCAAGAGTCGATTGCGCTCTCCACCAGAGAGCGTGCTCACGGGTGAACGCGCTCTTTCGGGCACAAAGAGGAAGTCTTGCAGATAACCCATAACGTGGCGTGACTGCCCGTTTATCTCAACGTAATCACTGCCATCACCTACATTATCAAACACCGTCTTCGACTCATCGAGCAAGGCGCGCTGTTGATCAAAATAGGCCACTTCAAGCTTACTACCCAGACGCACGACACCTTCATCCGCCTCCAGCTGTCCCAACACTATTTTGATTAGCGTGGATTTTCCCACACCATTGGGACCAATAATTCCGATACGGTCGCCACGCATAATACGGATTGAGAAATCCTTCATAATCAGCTTGTCAGCAAAGGATTTGCCAATATGCTCGGCTTCAACAACCAGCTTGCCGGAGCGTGCCGCATCATCCAGCTGAATACGCGCCTTCCCTTGCCTTTCGATGCGCTGATAGCGCTCATCACGCAGGCGTTTGAGTGCACGCACACGCCCTTCGTTACGGGTGCGGCGTGCTTTTATCCCCTGGCGAATCCAAGTCTCTTCTTGGGCTAGTTTTTTATCAAATAACGCATTCTGCTGCGCTTCTGTCGCCCAACGCTCTTCACGCTTGAGCAGGTAGTTCTCATAATTACCCGGCCAGAGACTCACCTGCCCACGATCAAGTTCAACAATTGAGGTGGCAAGACGTTGCAGAAAAGCACGGTCATGGGTAATAAACAGTAACGCGCCATTAAATGTCTGTAGAAAGCTTTCGATCCAGGTGATCGATTCAATATCGAGATGGTTAGTTGGCTCATCCAATAGCAACAGATCGGGATCACTGACCAGTGCCCGTGCCAATAACACCCGACGGCGCATCCCGCCTGACAGCTGGTCGAGTGTGTCATCAGGATTGAGAGAGAGTGTAGCCAAAGTCTGCTCGACACGCTGCTCTAAGCTCCAGCCATCAATGGCTTCCAACTGCTCTTGCAGTTGGGTTAACTTATTAAAATTACGCTCGCTTGGGTCGTCTGCCAGTGCGTGGGTGATATGGTGATAATCGGTAATAAGGCGACTGGCATCCCCCAGCCCCTCAGCAACCACATCGAAGACACTGCGCGTATCATCCAGCGGTACCTCTTGCGCCAAATAGGCTATTTTCAAGCCATCTCGCCGCCAAATGGAGCCTTCATCCGCCAGAATTTCACCGGCAATCACCTTCATCATGCTGGACTTTCCTGCGCCATTACGCCCCACTAGGCAGATACGTGCCTGTGGTTCAATTTGCAGGTTAATGCGATCCATTAACGGGTGATGGCCAAAAGCCAGCGAGAGGTTGTCGAGCGTCAGAAGTGGGGTCATAACGGTTTCACAGGTGGGGGAAGCGCCGTTCACATTGTAAACTGCGCGGGCTGCACTTTGAGACCTTTAGATGATTTATATTTTTCGTCCCAGCTGCGTTAAAAATGACCGCATGCCCAAAGGCACCTAGAAAACCTCATTTACGCCTGTAAACTCCGGTTTTCGATCATTTTTACCTTGCTGGAACAAAAACTATTTTTCGTGCAAAGGTCTCACTTTATATGTGCAGGCTGAGGTTACTTCTTATCAGCCTTTTCATCGGCACTTTCGCCACCCAGCATCTCTTCATCAAGCGCGGGCACCACCGGTAGGGCTTTTTCATCATCAACCAGTGGCTTGAGTTGTCCGTACAGCTCTTCGCAAAGCTTGTGCAGTTCACGGTGTTGCTCAACAAGGGCTGATTTTTTCTCTTCAGACTCCTTGATCTGCTGTTCCAGCTGGCTCTTCTCTTTTTTCAGAGTACGTCCCTTAGCTTCTGCCAGCTTACATGCCGCCGCTTCATCTATTTTTTGCTTTTTAAGGGTACGGAGCTTTTTCATTACATTTTCTGGCGTATCTGCGAGCGCTTTATTAATCGATTTTAGAGACTTCTCTACATCGGCTACCTGCTTTTTACACTTTTGCATCTCTTTTGCATGACTGGCACGCTCTACAGCAATTTGCTGTTCAGATGTCTCTTTTGCTTCGAGTGTTTCAGATACTTTAGTTTCAGCAATTGCCTGGGCTTTTTCACTGGCCGCTATCTTCTCTTTCATAATCGCAATAGCTTGCTGTGCTTTTGTCTGTGCATCTTCAATTGTTGCATCCGCATCAAGTGAACGCTTAATGGCATTGTCGAGTGCTTCTTTTAGCTCTTCTGTGCTACATTCTGGATCGAGCTTCAAAGCATCGGTCGCTGTTCTCATCAACACCTGATTGCTTATCGCAAGGTCTTTCCATACTTCGAGTTGAAGCTCTAATTCTGCTTGGTCCACTATGGTGTGTCTCCTCATTTTATTAGGGGGGGATTCAATCAGCCGCGATTGTACATCAAACAGACAGTATTTCGTAGACTTATCACCCACAAGGCGGGATATTCTGTTCAAAAAACAGCCAAACGCCTATTATTTTGTGGGCAACTAGAGAGATTTTAGGATCTTCATACCCAAAATATCTCCGAATGCGAGTATTAGCTCACGGCCAGCTGCCAATAGAGTTTTAGAGGGCAGCCTGAACTGGAATAGTGTTACTGGTGCGTGAAACCTTGTTGCCTTCAGAAAAGTAGATCATTTTTGGTTTATAATGGGACACTTCGGCCTGCGGAATGCCGGCATAGGTGCAAATAATAACCAGGTCTTGTGGGTTTGCCTTGTGGGCAGCCGCGCCGTTAACAGAAATAATACCTGAGCCTGCTTCTGCGCGTATCGCATAGGTCACGAAGCGCTCACCATTATTGATATTGTAGATATGGATCTGCTCATATTCATGAATACCCGCCATATCCAACAAGTCGCTGTCGATTGCGCAAGAGCCTTCGTAATCAAGCTCGGCATGGGTCACGCTGGCTCGATGAAGCTTGGCTTTTAACATGGTTGAATACATAAAACACCCTATAACACGGTCGAAAATAGCGGCCAGTATACACAACTAACGGCTATATCTCACCCTTGTTTACTCGGACATTATCAATCAACCTTGCGCTACCCAGCCAGGCGGCGACAAGAATGACAAACTCACCATCATCACGCTCTGGTTCAGCCAGGTCAGCGGCATGGCGTACCGCAAAGTAGTCGACTCTAAAGCCGCTATTATTTAGATGAATGACGGCTTGTTCGGCTATTTTTTTAAAATCAGTGAATGATGCTTTGGCGACAGCTTTTTTTGCTTTGCGCAGCTCTTTATTTAACACTGGAGCCTGCTGTCGTTGTGAATCAGAGAGGTAACGATTGCGTGAGCTCATTGCCAAGCCATCCGTTTCCCGACATGTCGGTACACCGATAATTTCACTCGCAAAACAGAGGTCACTTACCAGTTTTTTTATCAGCAACAACTGCTGAAAATCCTTTTCACCAAATAGGGCGCAATCAGGCTGTACCATATTCAGCAGTTTACTGACAACCGTTGCGACACCACTAAAATGACCAGGACGGGAAGCTCCGCAAAGTATGCCACTAATCGTCGGTACATCGACCGTCGCTACGCCTTGCAACCCATTGGGGTAAACCTCTGCAACAGAGGGTGAAAAAAGCAGATCTACTGTCGCCGCTTTTAATTTTTCACTGTCACGCTCAAGCAGGCGTGGGTAGTGATCAAAGTCTTCATTTTCACCAAACTGTAATGGGTTAACAAAAATAGAGACCACCACGCGCTCTGCGTGTTGTTTGGCCTCTTTTACCAGTGCCAAGTGGCCCGCATGAAGGTCACCCATGGTGGGTACAAACGCAATTCGATCTCCCGATTGACGCCACTGCTTTAATAATGCCCGTAGCGTGGCGGTGCTCTCCACCCTCTGCATCAACCCCCCTTAAAAGCTCTGTTGCTCTGTTGGAAAAGTGGCGGATTTTACCGCCTTGGCATAATTGTGCAAGGCTTCGGGTATATCCAGGGCATCAAGCAGGAAGTTTTTGGAAAATTTAGGCCGTTTACCCGGTGTAATACCCAGCATGTCATAAACAACCAGCACCTGGCCATCACACTCAACACCTGCGCCAATACCGATTACTGGCAAGGTGACCGCCGCAGTGATTTTTTTTGCCAATGAAGCGGGCACACACTCTAACAGCAGAATATCGGCTCCCGCAGCCTCCAGTGCGATGGCATCGGCGAGTATCCTATCGGCGGTTTCACTATCACGCCCCTGCACTTTATAGCCGCCCAGCTTATAGACAGATTGTGGCAACAGGCCAAGGTGACTACAAACAGGTACCCCGTGGGCAGATAACAGACGAATGGCCTCAAGCATCATGTGACCGCCCTCCACTTTTACCATGTGTGCCCCGCCCTCTTTCATCAGACGACCCGCATTTTTCACTGCCTGCTCTGGCGTTGTACAGCTCATAAATGGCATATCAACCATCACTAGGCTACTCCCTGAGGCGCGACGCACAGCACGGCTATGGTAGATCATCTCATCCATTGAAACCGGTAGGGTGCTCTCTTTCCCCTGGATCACCATACCCAGTGAGTCTCCCACTAGCTGCACTTCAATACCCGCTGCGGCAATCTGCTGCGCAAAGCTGGCATCATAGGCGGTTAAACAGCTAAAGCGCTCTCCTTTAGCTTTCATCTGTTTTAACGTTTGTGCGGTAATCGCTGAGTTCATGGCCATTTCATCATCGGAAAATAAAGAAGCACTATAGCAAGAATTAGCTGAGCTAGGCGATCTCTATTCGCTGTAAGTCTGCCTGGGGACAGGCGGTGATTAACTCGGCCAGGGGGCCAAGCTGTGGAATCATTAGATCGGGGGCAATCTCGTGCAGCGGGTAGAGTACGAAGTTTCGTTTGCTTAAGCCAATATGAGGGATGGTCAGTTCAGGTAAGTTAACCGTTCTCTCACCATATAACAGAATATCCAGATCCAGCGTTCTCTCACCCCAGCGGCGCTCTCGGATACGCCCCTGTCCGTTTTCAACCTGCTGCAGGAGGTATAAAAGAGGGCGTGGTGCTAAAGAGGTTTCCATTTGAAAAACGGCATTAACGTAATCTGGCTGATCCTGTGGCCCCATGGGTTTGCCACTATAAAAGCTGGAGAGTTTTACACCTTCCAAATTAGCCGCAGCAGTCAATGTTGCAACCGCTTGTTTTAACTGTTCAACGGGTTGATTTAGGTTGCTACCCAGGCCAATAAAGACCTGAAAAACATTACTCATTTTTTGTTTCACTTGACGGTCGGCGCCGCCGGTAAGGGTTGCGACGGCGGCGACCACCCGCAGGCCCCTCTCGCTTACGAAGCTGGCTTAACATGCTCTCTTGCTCATCGCGGCTGGTCTGATGAAAGCTATTCCACCACTCGTAGAGCTCGGCCACCTCTTCTCCACTCTGGTGCCGCAGTTGTAAAAAATCAAACGCGGCACGGAAGCGGTTGCTTTCAAGCAGTTCAAACACCTTACTGCCACGTCGTATTGAAAGCTTGGCCTGCATGATCCAAATTTCCTTAACTTGCAGGGAAATTCGGCGTGGCATCGAGATTGACTTGACCTGTAGACTAATCACCTCATCAGCGGCTTCCTGATAAGCTTGCATTGGCCGCATTCCTTGCTTACCTTTTTGTGCCACAAGTGTACGAACAGGTTCCCAGAGTAGTATGGCCAGTAAAAACGCGGGGATAACTGGCCTGTTTTCAGAAACCCGAATATCAGTATTTTCCAGGCCACGGGCGATAAATGTCTTGGGGTAGTCACTCTCCTGCTGTTCGAGTGAGCGCTCAACCTGTGGGAAAAGATAATAGAAAAGCCCATAGTGACGAAGCTGTTCATATGTATTGAGCGCATAGCCATGCAGAAAGAGTTTACACATTTCATCAAACAGACGGGCAGATGAGACCGTTTCCATCAGAGGAGCACACTCAAAAATAGGTTTTGATGTCTCTTCATCGATAATAAAGCCGAGCTTGCTGGAGAAACGAATGGCGCGCAGCATTCTGACGGGGTCTTCCCGATAACGCTCTACTGCATCCCCAATAATAGATAAACGACCCGCCTCAAGATCAGCCATCGCGCCCACATGATCAATCACCGAAAAGTTTTTCACTTCATAGTAGAGAGAGTTAATTGTGAAATCTCGACGCCAAGCATCCTCTTCTAGAGTACCGTAGACATTATCTCGGACCAGCAAGCCATCTTTGCTTCGGCGGTCACCACTCCCGTCGCCCCGGAAAGTCGCCACCTCAATAATCTCCCGGCCAAAGTAGATGTGCGCCAGACGAAAGCGCCGCCCAATTAAGCGGCAGTTTCGAAACACACGTTTCACCTCTTCCGGGCTTGCGTCGGTGGCAACATCAAAATCTTTCGGCTCACGCCCTAATAGCAGATCGCGCACCCCGCCGCCCACTAAGTAGGCCTCATACCCCGCCGAGTTGAGTCGATAGAGAACTTTTAGTGCATTTGCGCTGATATTGGATCTTGATATGGTGTGGTGATCGCGTGAGATAACTTGGGGAAGTGAAGATTTAACACTATCTTCCTTAGCAAAAACTCGTCGCATCAGGGACTTTACCTGACCAAACAAATGAGTAACTCCTGTTTTTATTGAAACCGTTACACGGCCATCGTCTACTGTATTAAATCGCCAACTGTGGCGTTAACTAGAAAACTGTTTCGCCCGCAAAGGGGGGTCTACATTTATTTTTGTAAGGCCGATAGCATAATCATCCATCGAGTTATTCTACCGCGCCTAAGATGACATGCAACCCTCTTCGCAAGATTGAGACGGAATAGCCTAATTCCGGGATAAAAATAAGCATGCCACACAAGCGCTTGATTCCACGGCAAAACAAAAAACAACTACCCCATCTTATGTGGATACTGCCCACTATTTTTTATTTCACTGCAAAACCAATATCTTGCACCTCTATCCGGGGGTTAAATAAACACAAACCCCTTGTATTGAAAGGCAATATTTGTTATCAACAAGCAAGCATTATCACGGGGGATTACATGTCTAGAGATTATGATGAAAAACGCGACTTCTTTCGCATGACCGCGGATTGCCCGCTAAGCTTCAGCATTCACGGCAGTGAGGCGAACAATTCGGGGCAGTGCATCAACCTTAGTGCCGGTGGCATTCGGTTTCGTTCTGCCGTTAAATTGGAGCAAACCACACTGATTGATATTCACATCACACCTGAAAAGTCAGTGGTACCACCGCTGAAAGCAGTGATTGAAATTACACGCCGTGAGCCGTCAAGTGAAGATGGGCAATATGAGTATGCGGGCAGTATAAAACAGCTTTTATAACGTAATTACCAGCCAAAGCGGACGATATCACCGGGTTTAAGGGTGATTTCGTCTGATTCAACTTCTGCAACCGAAAATTGTGGCTGCACTGTTTTCACAACGACAGCCGCCAGTGGTCGCTCCTTGAAACCGAGATAACGGCCATTAACATCATCATACATCGCGCTGTTATCCAGTTGATAGGCCATTAAGGTGTCACCGACCGACATCAACGATGTGACTCCTGCATCCAGCGTAATATGACGCCCCTCAACCCGCAGTACTTTTGCCGAAAATGGAAGCATAGTTAAATCCTCAATGATCCGGCTAGCCAGCGAATCCAGCACACGATCCAATACGGCACCATACTCACCCACCAAGAAAGCAACGCTACCAAACACCACATTAGCATCCATATAACTTGCGCCGACCACACGTTCATTGACTCGATGTTTTGAAATCAGAGTACCTGAAAGCCCATCATACACCGCCACATCCAATACAATATGACGCACATCTCGCCACCACCCTGTCTGCACCCCCATATCCACAAGGGTACCGGTCACTAGAAACTGGCTGGATAACTCACCCGCCACCCGCCTCACAACATGTTGATAACTGACTCTCTCACCATCCAGGGTATGCTGACCCCGTTCAGCCACTCTAAAAGCAGTGGCATCACGGGCTAAAACCAAACCGGTATTTTCAAGGCGACGCTGTAGCTCCTGAGCCAGCTTTACTTCAATCATCGGCATATCAAAAATTTGCCGGCGATCCATAACATCAAACTGTGTTACCGATATTTTTTTACGATAACGTGCCGCATTACTCGGCAGACGTAGTTTCTCTTCAACCACTTGCGCCCGAATCCGCACATAATAGAGTCCTTCTTGCTGCCACTCTTTAATAACCACAACATCTTTTACCAGCCCCGCCGCGCTCACCCGTGCGCTATCAATAGCCATCACATTGGCACTGACCATGCTGGCACTATCAACCAAAGCCATGGTTTGCAGTTGAGCCTGCCGAATCGCCTGCCGAATCGCCTCTTCACGCGCCTTACCCTTGGCACCCTTTTCAATAAGCGCCACCCCCTGCGTCTCCACCAGCTTCGCATTAACGGGGAAAACGACCACAAACAACATCATCAACAGAGCAATACGTAGCAACATAGTAGCCCTCTCAATCTGCAAAATAGAAGTTGGCCTGACTGTGGGACTCGCTCACCACGTCTTCCACCGCCTCATGCTGCTGAACCTGCGTTGCCTGCTCCTCATAGGCCGTTTTGGGCAGCGCACTATAGCCCGACGGAACCGTCATCAAATCATTTCGGCTGGCCAATGCACGGTATAAAAAGTCACGACCTACCTCAACTTCAACAATCGCCTCATAATTACCATCTTTTTGCGGCATGATACTCAACACCTTGGCACCCACCACATAAGCATCCAGCAACACTTTAAACTGATCTTGCTCCAGCACCATTTCGCCGACGGTCGTGCCCCCCCAGATACGCAAACCATGAATACGTTCAGCCAGGGAGCGATACGCATCCAGTTTGGCTGCACGCATCGCCATCAGGCGGCGATTGCCCTCCGGATAATACTGTTTTGGTGGCGCACCCCAACCACGGGCAGTGATCACCAGGGTGTCGACCGGCCGGTTTTTTTCGTTTTGATAAAAAGATTTGGGTTCCGCCAACTCAGCAGCGGTGGAGGCCGGCGCTGTTTCATCAGTCGGTTTAGTGGTTGATTGCGAGCACCCCACCACTAAAGAGACCACTAAACCCATCAACAACATCTGCTTTATCGAATTTGTCATATCACGCTCCCACGCGTTGTCACCCGTTGCAAGTATCCTGCGTAACTACTCACCCTGACGCAGAACAGTGCAATAAATGTTCCAACCACCCGAAAATTCTGTGGCATAAATTATGCTAGTATTTCACTACATTTTCACAGCAGACAATCGAAATGAACTACTCAATACCACTCACATCACTTGTCGCCTTTATTGCACTCATAGCAAGCACCGCAGGCTGGGCTTCAACTACAAGCAGCAGCTGTTACCAACAGCTCGATCTTGAGATGCCAGAAAACAACATCAACAGCGCCCTCTATATATTCATCGACCAAACCATGCCCCTCAACAGCCGCATGCGCAGCAACCTGAACACTCTACTCTCGACTCACCCTAAAAGCGGAGAACAAGTGCGTGTCGCACGCTTTTCACCCAATATTAAGGGGCAATATACCGAGCTTAGCTACGAAGGATCTCTGGACAGCAAACCCAGCGAGGCCTATCTCTATCAACTAAAAGAGAGCCAGAAAGAGGCACTTAAAGCCTGCATAAACAGACAAAAAACAGAAGAAAAGCAAGCACTAACAAGGGCTATTAAACGTAATTTAGAGCTTATCAATACTCAATTACCACGCACCGATCTACTGTATGCACTGAAACGCCTGAGTGAAACCGTATTGATAAATGACACGATTGACGACAAGACGGTTTTAATTATCTCTGATGGGCTGGAGAACAGTGAAGTAAGCAGCTTTTATCGTCGTCGCAGCATTGCCACGATTAACAGTGAGAAAGAGATGTCGAAAGTGATTAAACACCAACTACTCGCAGATTGGCACGGTGCCAAAGTCTATATGTTTGGCCTCGGAAACATTAAAGATGAGCGTAAATACATCAAACCAAGCCAACTGGAATCATTGAAAAAGTTCTGGAACAGCTACTTGACAGCGGGTGGCGCGACAGTAAAAGAGCTGGGAACACCCGCGCTACTCACCCGCCAGCTATAAAGCGGCAATATCTTACCCTAGGAAATGGCAATAGCATGCCTAATCCTCGGGGCGTTTTTTTATAACAAAGTGAAACACATCTTGCTTCTCCCAGCTCTCGAGCAACGCGTGTCCGGTTACTTTACAAAAAGCCGGAAAGTCTTTTAAGGCCCCCACATCCGTCGCTGTCACGAGTATCACCTGGCCTGCTGCCAACTTCGCTAATGCTTTCTTACTGCGCAAAATAGGCAACGGACATTGCAAGCCACACAGATCGAGCTCTAAATCATACCTCACGCTGTTTCCCCCACAACAAATGCCAAAATGAGTTCCATTATACTGTTTAGAGAGGAACTTTCAGCCAATAATCCCCTCTGATAATTGATGAGAAATAACGTTATACTGAGTTACGCACCCCTCAAAACGACTCGATACCATTGATGCCGACACGACTCATATTACTGCTATTTTTTTCACTCACTGCGTGGGCTGATGGTACGTTAACCATTCCCGATATTGGCAACTCAGCCGATTCATCGCTCTCATTAAAAGAGGAACAGAGGCTTGGCGGTCAATTTATGCGCCAGATGCGTGGCACCGCTGACCTGCTCGATGCCCCGGAAATAGAAGCCTACATTCAGTCACTTGGAGAGCAGCTGGTCTCCTACCTGGATGAAGCACCCTATCGTTACACTTTCTTCGTGGTCAACTCTGCGCAAATTAACGCCTTTGCCGTACCCGGTGGTTATATTGGCATCAACGCCGGGCTGATTATCGCAGCGGATAATGAGAGTGAATTAGCCTCCGTACTGGCCCATGAAATTGCCCACGTGTCGCAACGCCATATCAGCCGTGCGATGGAAGGAAGCAGTGGCGCCAACCTTGCCACCATCGCCTCTATTCTTGCCGCCATAGCACTCTCCAGCCAAGGGGGTGATGCGAGCCTTGCGGCGTTGAGTGTGGGTATGGCCACCAGCCAGCAATCACGCATCAACTACACCCGCACCCACGAGAAAGAGGCTGACCGTATCGGCATTCAGCTTCTGGCGGGTGCTCATTACGACCCCCAGGGCATGGCGCGTTTTTTTGAAAAACTTCATAAAGAGAGTCGCTACTATCAGAGCGGTTTACCCGAAATATTAATGACACACCCAGTCACACTTAACCGTATTTCTGATGCTAAAAACAGAGCGGCCCAATACTCGCAGCAAGGTAAAGAAGGCATTGCCGACAAACCCGCATTCCAATACTTTCGCGCCAAGGTGCGGGTATTGAACAGCAACAAGCAGCAACAGCTTGAGCAACAGACACGCACACTATTCAACAAGCACCCTCTACCCGAGCTTGCCTACCAACTCGCCTTGCTAGAGAGTTACAACGGCAAAGCGGCACAAGCTGAAACACGGTTACGCAAACTTATCCAGCAACAAGGGGAACACCCCTGGTTAACCGTAGCACTTGCAGGGAGCCTGCAACGACAGCAAAAAAACAGCCAGGCCCTCACACTGTATAAACAAGCACTGCTGATCTACCCCGGCAATAAAGCACTAACACTCAACTATGCCGAGCAGCTACTCAAGCAAAACGCAGCCGATGAAGCCTTTAATTTGCTAAAAATATATCTACGCACTCATCACCAACTGACACCAAGAGTCCACCAGCTGTATGCCCAAGCTGCAAGCCAGCTAGGCAATCGCGTTGACGCCTCATCGGCGCTGGCTGAATACTTCTACCTTCGTGGCCAAAGTGTCGTTGCTGTACAGCACCTGGAAGAGGCGATAAAAGCGGCCAACAATCAACCCTATCGCCTGCCCAAACTAAAACAGCGCAGAGATGAAATTAAAAAAGTCGCTCTGAGCGAGCAAGCCAAAACACACTAGCAAAACCTGGAGGTAGCACATGTCAAACGAAGAAGATATCTCACCAACAGAAAGGCTGGAGAAGGAAGGTGTCTCCTTTATCAAAATACTGGTCATCAGTAAGATCGTTATTATCGCAGTAGTCGGTGCGGTAGCGTGGTGGTGGTTAAAAGACATTTAGCACTTCGTGTCGATAAAAATGACTCGACCATCGCCTTGAATGGGATAAAACACCATTAATTCTACGTCTTTAAATCTTACAAATTGACTTTGATCAATAGATACCGCCTAATCAGAGGGTATACTTTAATTTCACGCTATTCAGTATTGATATATAAAGTAAAACTCACTGATAAAACTGGCACAAGAAGGTATAGATATGATTGATTTTAATGAAGTGCCCAAGGTCGCTGTAGATTTCATGAATGCAGATCATGAAGAAGCAACGCACATCACCAATTCGTTACAAACACTGGTGGGGGCTGCTGACAATGGCGAGGTTAATCCGCAGGGTATCAGCGATACACTTGAGGAGCTTCTAACCCACTGCCGAGAACACTTCGCCCGCGAAGAGGCCCAGATGCAGAAAATCAACTTCCCCCCGTTTCACATTCATCAAAGTGAGCATCAACGGGTATTAGATGAGATGGCTCAAGTACTTGAAAATTGGCGTAAACACGAAGATATAGCAACGCTAAAACAGTACACACTCGAGATTCTTCCCGAGTGGTTTGTGGGTCATATTGAAAGTATGGATAGCGTGACAGCGATGTTTATCGCACGCGCTGGTGGACCGTTCGAGCTATAGCTGCCAACCAGTCACGGTAGGCACGTATAGCAAACGGGGTTAGCGTCACGGGTTTAATCCTCTGCGGCAGATTTTTTCTCTTTATCGCAAGGCTTTTCGTCATCCGACTCCCCTTTTTTGTCACATGGCTCATCACCTAAAGCAGCAGCGGCCTTTTTGTCACATGGCTCATCGCCTAAAGCGGCGGCGGCCTTTTTGTCGCACGGCTCATCACCTAAAGCGGCGGCGGCCTTTTTGTCGCACGGCTCATCACCTAAAGCAGCAGCGGCCTTTTTGTCGCACGGCTCTTTACCAGGCTTTTCTCCGTCTTGACGATTATCTGACTCACTCGCACTATAGTAATCACTCTTTTCGTCTGGCTCCGCCATGCTCAGCAACGGCCAAGCTGATAAACCCACAACCGCCAACAGCGTCACTAGCTTCATTGAAATACGCATTCAAACTGATCCTTTTTGGTAATTTAGAAGAGATATAAACCATTCACTTGCCAAGTACAATAGTCACACCACAAGAAAGTGGTTAAGATTGCCTCTATGTGAGCTTTTCACGATTCATATTGTGCAGGGGCCCCATTATTAAACTAATCGGAGTAAGACCTAAAAATGTTCGGTCTGTTCAAAGCAAAAAAACTGCTAGATGAAGGCACCACCCAATGGCTCTTTGATAGCTTCAATTGGGCACTGGATAATTTTGATGCGCAACTGTTTCAGCAGCAGACATCACTGGTGTTGGCTAATGATCAATTTTTCCCTGACAGAGCCACTTCACCAGATGAGACAGCCAATGCGCTATTACAGCGAGTGTTGCAGTATAGCGCAATGCAGCAGTGGCCATGCCGGGCACGCCCTGCCGACCCTCAAAGTGAGATTGCTCCGACCCCTCACATTCAGATTAAAAATGCACTGCGCGGCCCCAATGCGGAGATCAGCGTTGAAGGGGATGGGTGGATTGATATCCCCTACGATCCACAGGCGTTACGCCAACCGGATGCTCTGATCGCCGCACTGGCACAAAATCTTGCGGTACTGCTTGGGCGTGCCATTCCGACCCCACCACCCGGTGGTGAAGAGTTGCGTGGCCCTGCCACCGACCTGCTCACTATCTTTCTCGGTTTTGGCCTTTTTATTACCAATAACGCCTTTAATATTCAACGGGGTGGTTGCGGTAGCTGCCGTGTGCCATCCGTTCAGTTGATGGGGGAGCTAACAGAAGAGCAGATGTGTTATGCCCTTGCGATATTTTGCCATCTAAAGGGAGTTGATAACCAGGAGCTACTTCCCCACCTGAAAAAGAGCCTGCGCAAGCTGTTTAAGCAAGCACGAAAAGAGATTCTGCATCAGCCCCACGAACTGGCTCGTTTAACGGCAAACAGAGCGCTCCTCGAAAGGTAATTATGAAACGAGGGGAGCCTGTGCTCTTCACTCGTTTACCAACGAAAATAGCGGATCAATATCAACGGGATGGTGCCTACATGATCGGCTTGAGGAGCAGTGAACGCCCTGTCATCTGCTCGGGGATCGGCAGGCCCATGAGATGCAGAACGGTGGGCGCTACCGAGCTTAAACCACCCACGCAGCTGAGTTGCCAGGGGTGTTTGTCCAGAATCAGGCAGGGAACTGGGTAGAGGGTGTGTTGGGTGTGCGGTTCGCCGGTGATGGGGTCGACCATCTCTTCACAGTTACCGTGGTCGGCTGTCAGTAGAACCGAGTAGCTTTCGCTCTCTGCAGTGTTTAAAACACGACCAACCTGCTGGTCCATCGCTTCTACTGCTTTTAATATCGCCTTGCGTTTACCGGTGTGTCCTACCATGTCGCCGTTGGCGAAGTTGACTACAATCAGAGCGTATCTCTTGCGCTGCATCGCTTCAATGACCGCATCAGCAACCTTTTTAGCGTTCATTTCCGGGGCCAGGTCGTAGGTTGCCACATCGGGGGATGGGATAATCTCCCGCTCCTCTCCATTAAAGGCATCGCCACGGCCACCGTTTAAAAAGTAGGTTACATGAGCATATTTTTCTGTTTCGGCACAGTGAAACTGCTGCAAATCGGCACGGCTCACGACTCCACCCAGTGTCTGTTTCGGGTGCTCTTGTTCAAAGGCGAAGGGCAGCTTGTACCACTCATCATACTCGGTCATGCAGCTCACTTTGGGCGGATGGTATTGACCTCGGTCAAACGCATCAAAGTCTGGCTTAAAGAGTGCACGGGTTAATTGCCGTACTCTATCTTTGCGGTAGTTAAAAAGGATCACATGATCATCGGATGAGACAGACTGTGCTGCGGGCAGTGCGGTCGGCAATATAAATTCGTCATTAATACCTTTTGCATATGCCTGTTCAATCACTGCCGAGGCACTCTCCCCCTGCTCACCGCGACCTTGCACTATCGCCTGCCAAGCGAGTGCGGTACGCTCCCAACGATTATCTCTATCCATGGCATAGTAGCGCCCCGAGATGGTTGCGATGGCTCCGTCGCTGTTTTGCAGCGCGTCTTCTAGCTCATTGACATAGCGATGTGCTGATTGGGGCGAAGTATCACGGCCATCACAGAACATATGAACCAGCGGTACTACCTGGTGGCGGCGGCATAACTCAATTAACGCTTTTAAGTGACGAATGTGACTGTGAACACCGCCATCGGAAACCAGCCCCATCAAGTGAAGTGGGCGACCAGCACTTTTAGCTTGCTCAACGGCGGCGAGCAGCACTGGGTTATTGAAAAAGTAGCCGTTATTGATGGCATCATCGATATAGACCAAGTCTTGGCGCACAATATCACCGCAGCCGATGGTGAGGTGCCCTACTTCGGAGTTTCCCATCTGACCATCTGGCAAGCCCACGGCCGGGCCTGATGCCTGCAACAGGGTGTGTGGATAACGGCTAAAGTAGTCATCCAAACAGGGCGTAGAGGCCTCTACAACCGCATTATTGAGGCCAGCTGGGTTGGTTCCAAAACCATCCAGAATCATCAAAACAACAGGGCGACGAGGGGCTGACATGTTAATTCTCTCCTTAATTAACTCACCGTGAGGGGCAAGCGCTGGCAATGTTTGCAACTGAATGGGGTCAACGAATCAGTAGCACAGAGTAATCCATCGGTTGCTGTTCACTTTGCTTTATCGATATACGATCTACCCGCTGCCACTCTTTGCCGGACAACAGGGGTTCCAGCTCTACCAGTGCGGGCTCATAATCAGCCGTTGAGCGTGGAAAACAGATCAATGGCAGGCACTGTTCACGCAGCCCAGTAACGGTTCCAAACCACAGCTTTTTCGCGCCTGGCTCTAGCTGAACAGTCGTTGGCCAGAGTCGTAACACCCATAGTGGGGCCGTTGATGCGTGTTTACTCACATTAGGGCGAATCAGCAACAACGCCTGCTGCTGTCCATTGTGAAACTGGGGGAGTACTGGCAGCTCTACCAACTGAGGGTGAGGCAGCAACCAGCGTAACACACCACTTGCGGTGACTGGCTCGGGCGCATACCACCCTTGGGCTTCCAACTGCTGGCGCAGTGAGGTGAGTTCACCAAGCCACTGAATATTCAACGGCTGCTTCTGCTCCCCTTCCAAGTCGATACGGAATGCCGGGCTCTCTCTCCAGGCGCTCCGCCACCACTCATCTTCGGCAACCAGCTGAATGCTCTGCGGCACGGCATATCGCACCAAGTCATCAGCCATTTTTGCATTCACATGCCAACTGCCTGCCATCAGAAAAACCAGCAGCGCCACAACCGGCACCCCACTCACATCGCCCCTACGGCGCAAGTGATAGTGGCGGGCGATGGCTAACAGACTAATCCAGGCGGCTCCGAGGCCGATTCCTCCCAGCACATCCGCTAACCAGTGAGCACCCAAGTAGAGCCGGGAAAAACCAATCCCCGCCACCAGCAGCGCAGCAGCGGCATAGGGCAACCAGCGGCGGCTATCGGGCAGTGTCTGTGCCGCCAGCATCGCCAGATAGCCGTAAACTACGATACTCAAGGTTGCATGGGCACTGGGGAAGCTGTAGGCATTCGCCCCTGAGTACATGGCGACAGGCCGTGGAAAGTGGTAACTGTATTTAAACAGCGCCACCGCCAAGGCGGCAAAACCTACCGCTGCCAGCCAGTAAAGCGCCTCTCGCCACGCCCTTTTCCACACCATCCACAACAGCACGCTGATCACGAGTGTGAGTATCATTACCCCATCACCCAACGCACTGAAAATCACCATCAGCTGGTCACCCAGCGGAGTGCGTAAGCTTTGTAATAGTATATAGAGTGACTCTCCCGCAGGTACCAGAGAGTCTCCTGTCATCACATTTCCCGAAACCCAGAGAAACAACCCGCTGCCACCCAGTAGTATCGCCAACCATACGAGTAGCGCACCTAAAACGGGCTTATCAGCATCCAGCAGATCCGCCACAATCCACGCCCCCGTTGGATGGATCCGTCCCTGGGAGAGGCACTTTTCAGCCCACCGTTGCCCCCGTTTTTTTAGAAACAGGTAAATGACATGTACCATTTTTATAATCACCCACACGGCAAGCAGCGCCGCCCCAAGCAGCACCGCCAGCCGCCCGGCGACCTCTCCAGCCAAAGCCAGCGAAGCACCAAAGGCCATTCCTAACAGTAGATAGAGGGGTGCCCACGCCAGGGCAGAGAAAATATTGGCCAGAAAAAAATGGGGAGCCGGCATCATCATCATGCCGGCCATCATCGGAACCACCGGCCTTACTGGCCCGACAAAGCGGGCGATAAAAACACTTTTACCACCGTGGCGACTGAAAAATGCTTCACCCCGTAATAACAGCGCCGGATGACGATTGAAGGGCCACCATTGGCGGATTTTCTCATTATAACGATACCCAAGCCAGTAGCTCAGGCCATCACCCAATACAGCACCCGCCACCGCCAACAGAAAGGTGGGCCAAAAGCCCATGGCACCCGCCGCAATCAATGCACCCGCACCCAACATCATCACCGCCCCCGGCACCACCCAGCCGACAATGGCCAGTGACTCGGCGCAGGCAACCAGCAACACCGCAAGACCCGCCCAATGGGGGTTGGCGCTCACCCAACTGAGCAGTTGATGGATCAGGTCAGTCACACAGTCCCTTAAATTGAGTCACTATCCTCGGGGATAATGAGTTACAAAATGGTATTTGTCAGTCACCTGGGTTACAGCGCGTGTCAGGGTAAACTGTCACGCCGTCATCACACTGTAACAGGCCGACACTCTTGATTTGCACATAGCAGTGGCTCGCCACTTTGAGCTGCAACCTTTCAAATGATTTTAAGGTGATACGGGATAACAGTAGCGGTGATGCGTGGTCACCACCGGCACTCAGTTGCAATATCAGTTGTCCCTGGTTCACCTCCGACACCGCTTCGATTACCATCGGCCAAATATTTTGAATACTGCTGTCAACGGCGGGTTTAAGTGTGATGCTGACATCCTTGGCTGGGATATGCACACGAATCTCATCACCCACTTTTCGGTTTACTCGCTTTACCCATAACTCACCACAGCTGCACTGCAAACGACTAAGGTGGTAATCGTCATCATGCTGCATCACTTTGGCTATCATCACCTCACCCGCCTCCTCGCCATGGCGGGCAGCCAGATCAAAGCGCCCCATCACCTGACAAAGCGAGCCTTCGGCCCGCACCTTGCCCTGCTCTATCCACACCATGTAGTCTGCCAGGCGGCTCAGCTCTTTTTGTGAATGGCTGACGTATATCACCGGTATTGCCAGCTCATCATGCAGCCGTTCAAGGTAGGGCAAAACCTCCTGCTTGCTGCGCTCATCCAGTGCCGAGAGTGGCTCATCCATTAACAATAACCTTGGGCTGGTCAGTAGCGCACGGGCAATAGCAACGCGCTGCTGTTCGCCACCTGAGAGGTGCGTAACGGCCCTTTTTAACAGATAACCAATCCCCAGCATCTGCACCACATCATCTGCTTTCATAACGCGCACATGTGGTTTTAGCCGCTTCATGCCAAACTCAATATTCTGCTGTACATTCAGATGAGCAAAAAGATTACTCTCCTGAAAGACATAACCAACGGGGCGCTTATGGGGTGGGGTGAAAAGAGCATCCATCGTCTGCCACGGCTCGCCATCAACCGAAAGTGAACCATCAATTTCTGGCTCTAACCCCGCAATACAGCGCAGCAGTGTGGTTTTACCCGAGCCCGAATCACCAAACAGCGCACTGACCCCCTGGCCGGGCAGTGTAAAGCGAGCATCCAGCTGAAACTCGCCACGCGCCGCTTTGAAATGAGCATGAATCACTCGGCTCATCGGCTACGCACCTCGGTACGACGATTCATATAAAAGAGCGTCAACAACACCACAAAAGAGAACAGCACCATACCGGCTGAGAGAATATGCGCCTGACCATACTCCAGCATTTCGACATGATCATAGATGGCAATCGACAACACTTGTGTTTCACCGGGAATATTGCCACCGATCATCAATATCACACCAAACTCGCCAATGGTGTGGGCAAAGCAGAGGACAATTCCGGTGATAAACCCAGGGCGCGCCAGTGGCACCACAACACTCATAAAGGTATCGAACGGTGACGCTCTTAGCGTGGCCGCAATTTCCAGTGGTTTTTTGCCTAGATTTTCAAAGGCATTTTGTAGCGGCTGAACCATGAAAGGCAGTGAATAAAAGATAGAGGCGACCACCAAACCGGCAAAGGTAAAGGGCAAAGTATCCAGCCCAAGCCGCTGCATAAACTGCCCCACCGCGCCTTGTGGGCCGAGCAGTAGCAACAGATAAAAACCTAAAACAGTCGAGGGCAGCACCAATGGTAATGCAATAATCGCGGCAATCGGTTGTTTAAAGAAAGAGCGGGTTTGTGACAACCACCAAGCCAGTGGTGTGCCGATCAGCAACAACAGAACCGTTGTCACGCTCGCCAGCTTAAGACTTAACCAGACCGGCTGCCAATCCATCTCCATGGTTAAGCGGCCCCTGAATAAGTCAGCTTGAATTCAAGCTGATTAATTGAAAACAACCCGGCTCTTGCTCCAGGCCAGAATATGAACATGTATGGTTTAATCATGGCGATTTAAAGGCTCCTGACTACTCAATGGGGTGGTTAACCCATCATACCCAGAATCCATAATAATCTGTT
The DNA here is from genome assembly GCA_021647245.1 of Gammaproteobacteria bacterium. Taxonomy (NCBI): domain Bacteria; kingdom Pseudomonadati; phylum Pseudomonadota; class Gammaproteobacteria; species Gammaproteobacteria bacterium. Next base: position 922 of record JAKIVC010000005.1, on the reverse strand, counting down.
TTGCCACGTCACTGCGTAGATAATCAACAAAGGCGATAGCCACCGGATGATGCTCCGCACGTTTTAGCCATACCGCCTGCTGTTCAATAGGAGTATAGAAGTCACCTGGCACATGCCATATGGCACCTCTCAGGGGTTTACTCGCATCAACAACCTGTGCTTTTGCTACAAAGCCCAGCTGCGCATTGCCGCTGTAAATAAATTGATACGCCTGGGCGATATTCTCCCCTCTCACCGTTCGTTTTAAAAAGCGCCTGCTCAGCCCAAACTGCTCCAGCACCTCCATCGCCGCAGCACCGTAGGGCGCTATCTTAGGATTGGCCATCGAGAGGTAAGAGAAGCCCCCTTGCCGCAACTGCTGCAAGGCCTCATCTGGGGAGCGAGCATCCGGTGCCCAGAGTACCAGCCTGCCTATGGCGTAGGTAAAACGCTGATCAGGAACAACCCACCCCAGGCTTTCCAGGCGACGAGGGCGTAGCGTATCAGCGGATAAAAAGATATCGTATGGCGCACCATGGGTAATCTGCGCAAACAGCTTGCCACTCGAGGCATAACTGCTACTGACCCGATAGCCACTCTGCAACTCAAACTGTGAAACCAATTTCTGCATCGCTGAAGCAAAGTTGGAGGCAACCGCAACGTGCAGCTTCTCCGCAGCGTATAACGGGCCGCTTAACAGACTGAGCAGACAAAAATAGAGCAGCACTCTCATGGGCACCTCCAATAATCTCCAGGTAAAATTCGCAACGATATGTAAAGACTCGTTTCACAGTGAAATAAGAACAGGAATCACACCCTAGACTTTATGTATTAACTCGCCACCAGCTTAATTATCCATAATATGGATTGTTGGCGAGTAAACACATAAAGTCCGATGGTATTAGACAATCATTATTCCAGAAAAAAAGACTTCTGGAATAAT